>JADGNL010000066.1 GCA_017883495.1 Methanomicrobiales archaeon
CTCCTCTATCACTTCTGGTGGCACCCGCACGACTTCGGCAGGGAGACCCAGACGAACCTCGCCCTCCTGCGCGACGTCCTGGAGCACTACCGGCACCTCCACGAGACCGCGGGCATGCAGAGCCGGACCATGCGCGAGGTCGCGGAGGCGGTCGTCGGGCGCTGAACAGGAGCCGCGAGACCGATGCCCGTCGTGGCGGGGGCGACCCTCACGGACTGCCTCCCGCATCTCGTCTTTCACGCGGTCGGAGGCGGCCGCGGACGGATTCGTCGTACTGCTTCGGCAGCTCCCATGCAGTATTGCCGGGCAAATCCTTATCCTCTCGAACCAGGACCTCTTTTCTACCTTGGCGTCGTCCATGCCTCCTCGGCCCTATGGATCCGGAGCGTCGGATCGGCCCGATGCGGCGCTGATCGAGGAGTTGGAACGCATTCCGGAGCCCGCCCTGCTCCATCTATCCGGCGGCAGAGTCGGCGCCGTGAACCGGGGCGCAACCCGCCTCTTCGGCCTGCCGGGCATGGAGACGACCATCGACGACCTCGTGGAACTGCACGATGCCCGCCGGGCCGACGGCAGTCGTGTCATCCGCGGCGACCTCCCCTATATCCGGGCGCTCCGCGGCGAGGTGGTGGACTCGGGGGAGCGGATCGAGATGACCTTCCCCGACGGCTCGACCTATCGTGCACTGATCACCTCGACCCCCGTCGTGATCGACGGAAAGGTGGTGGCTGCGTTCTCCGTCTGGCACGACTTCGACGCGTACGTCCGGGCCCTCGCCGCGGAACCGGCGCCTCCGGGAACCGACGACCCGGCCGGAGAGCGATAAGGGGCGATCCCCGGGTCGCGCAGGGACCGGCCGTGTCCGCGGTGCTGCCGGGTGGGGAAAATAAGACGGGGGGTTCGCCGCTCAGAGGAGGGAGAAGAGCCGGGTTACATCGGCGAAGTCGATCCTTCCGTTGCCGTTGCAGTCGAAGGCCGCGATCGGCTCGTTCGCCTCGATCCAGGTCATCTGGTTGAAGTAGAACACCACGTCCGCGAAGTCCTTCCTCCCGTTGCCGTTCACGTCGTCGTAGAGCCCGTCGCCGTTCGTGTCGGTCGGCACTCCTGCCGCGCCGGGAACCGTCACGACACCGGGCGTCGGCGTCGAGTTTGCGGAGAGCGGGGAGTAGTCGACGTTCTGCTCGGCAATCTGGAGGGGGATGTCGCAGAACCCGTCGCCGTTCGTGTCGGCGTTGGTCTGCGAGAACCCCGAGCCGTCGGGCGCTCCCCAGTAGTTGCCGCCGATCCTCGAACCCCCCATGATGTTCGGTCCCGTTCTCGGCGTCACGGACCAGGCGTTCACCTTGAACGGCTCGCCGGTGAAGGCGACGTTGAGGGTGTTGTTGAACCGGTTGTTGTGGATCGTCCCGCCTCCCGACAGGTACAGCTCGAGCCCGGTATTGCTGTTCTCCGTGATCCCGTTTCCGTTGACGGCGATGCCGTCCGAGAGGTAGACGTACAGCCCGCGGTTGTTCTGCGCGATCTGGTTGTCCGAGACCGTACCGTTGGCCGATCCGTCCGTGAACATGACGCCGTAGTCGTTGCCGGTGACGGTGCTGCCCGTGATCGTGTTCCCGACCGCGTTGCTGTAGGCGATCACTCCGGTGAACGCGTTGCTCGAGAGGGTGCACGCCTCGACCCGCGAGTTCCCGGCTCCGTGCAGATAGATGCCGTGCCACCAGTCCCGCACCCGCACGTCTCGGATCGTGACGTTCGAGACGACCGAGGTCGGGCCGTGGACGTAGATCCCGGTCGACTGCGAGGTGTCCACGCCGTCGATCAGGTGCCCGAAGCCGTCGAAGACGACGTTCGACGCCCGGATCTCGATGCAGGTCGGCAGGGTACAGTCCGTGATATCGTTCGTCAGGACGTACGCGCCGGGCTGGCCGATCACGATCTTCTGCCCGGTGTACGTCACGTTCGTTCCGGCAGGCCAGCTGCGCGTGACGGTGAACCCGCCGGGCAGGGTCGCGCTCTTGTTGTCCGGGTTAGTCACGGTCACGTTCCATGCACCCGTCGCCGCCGCCGGCGGCAGCGCGACCGTGCACGTGATCTTCGTCGGTGAGACCGCGACGACGTTCGCGGCCGCGATCTCCGGAGACCCGGCCCGGGCGAGACTGACCGTCGCCCCGGACAGGAACCCCGTGCCGGCGAGGTTCGTGATCGCGACCGTGGCGCCCTGGACGCCGGTGTTCGGCGCGATCGACGCGAGTGTGGGGGGCAGCGCACTGACCCCGATCAGGCCGGGCTTCGTCTCCGTGTCGGTCTGCCCGGCGGCATTTCTGACCGTCAGCGAGACCGTGTAGGTGCCGGGGGCGGTATACGTGTGGTTCGGGCTGCGCAGGGTCGAGATGGCACCGTCGCCGAAGGACCAGGCCCACGACGCCTGCGACCCGGCGGAGGTATCCGTGAAGAAGACCTGGAGCGGCAGGGTTCCCGCCGTGGGCGCCGCGGTGAAGTTGGCGTCGGGCCTGTCCCGGACGAGAGGCAGGAGATCGGAGTTCCCGTCGACGAGGACGTACGGGCTGTCGCCGATGCCGTCGTGGTCGTCGTCCGCCACCTGCTCGGACCAGCCCGAGCCGTCCGGCCTGGCCCAGAAGTTGCCGCCGAGATACGGTCCGCCCACGATGTTCGTGCCGGCCGTCTTCGGGCCGCTCCAGCTGTTCGGGCCCGCTTCGCTCAGGAGCACGTCGGCCGGGCTGTGGACCTCGTTGTTGGTGATGGTGTTCTGCGACGACGAGGCAATCACGATCCCCCAGGTACCGGACCCGGCGGACGATCCGGCGAGAACCCGGTTCCCGGTGATCGTGTTGCCGTCGCTCCCCTGCGCGAGGATCAGGCCCATCCCGTTCGAGGGGACCCCGTCGACCTGGCACCGTTCGATCCGGCCCGCATCGGTGTTGACCAGATAGATGCCGTAGTAGCAGTTCGAGACGGTGAGATTGCGGACGACGATCCCCGTGAGGGCGCCGGCCGCGTTACTGGCATAGATCCCGCACCGCCCGTCCTGGCCGTTGCCGGTGATCCGATGGCCGTTTCCCTCGATCACGACGTTCGAGCACCGGATCTCCACCACGATGATGTGCTCGTCGTCCTGGATGTCCCCGCCGAGCGTGTAGGTGCCGGGGACGGTGATCACCATGCCCGGCCGGATCGCGAAGTCGTTCGAGGCGGATACCAGGGGGAGGGCGTCGCTGTTCCCGGTACTGATCGTATAGGACCGGTCGGCGAGCCCGTCGCGGTCCGCGTCGGCGGCCGTCTCGGAGAACCCGGACCACCAGTTGCCGCCGAGGTACGGGCCGCCGACGATGTTCGCGCCGGCAGTCTTCGGCGTGCTCCAGGTGTTCGCTCCGATCCCCGTCCCCTCGAGGAGGACGTTCCGCGTGTTCTCGAACCGGTTGTTGACCACCGTGTTCGTCTGGGCGCTGATCATGTAGATGCCGGCCTTTCCGTTGGCCGACACCCGGCACCCGGAGACGACGGCGCCGGTGATCCGGCTGGCGGCGGAGCCGAGGAGGGCGATGCCGCTCAGGGTGTTCCCGCTGGTCGTGGTGCCCGTGATCCGGGCGCCGCTCGACTCGTAGAGATAGATGCCGTCGTCGACGTTGTTCCGCACGGTGCAGGACGAGACCTCGACGCCGGGAGCGAACGAGACGGAGAGGCCGCCGGCGCCGTTCGACTCGGCCGTGCAGCCGGTGATGACTGTGGCGTCGCCTCCCGCGTAGAGCAGGACACCGGCCCCGAGGTTCGAGGAGGCGGTCACGCCCTCGATCCGGCCGCGGGCGTTCCAGTAATGGACCCCCTGCCCCCAGTCGGTGACCCGGAGGTTCTTCACGGTCACGCCCGAGAGGGCGGTGCTGCCGTGGACTCTGATGCCGACGCTGTCCGCGAAGTCGCCGCTGTCGAGGGTGTGGCCGGCGCCGTCGATGACGACGTTCGAGCACCGGACCTCGATCGCGATCGGGACCGCGAGGTCGAGGTAGTCCCGGTCGAGGGTGTACGTCCCCGGCGTGGTGATCACGATCGGGAGCGCCACGACCGTCCCCTGCGGGACCGGGGCGAGGGCGGCCGATTCCGGTGCTGGGGCGTTCGGGCGCGGCACCGTGGTCGCGGGCGCGACCGGGTCGGCCGCCGCGATCGATGCGATCAGGATCGCGACAGACACGACGAGGAGGAATATCCGGATTCGACTCATGCGATCGCCATGACTATCGATTGGGCCGCCACGACATTAATTCCTCCCCGGAAATATCGAGTGGAGCGGCGGGGAGCGTCGGCGATACGCCGGCCGGCGTCCCCGCACAATCACGCGGTCGGGCCCGGCCCCTCCGCCAGCAGCGCCGCGCCCGCCGCCTCGAGGTCGGCGAAGAACTTTCCGGCGGCCCCGGCGATCTCGCGCGCCTCTACATCGTCGATCCGGCCGTCCGCGGGGCGCGGGAGCAGGCCGCGGCCCCCCCACAGAACGACCGAACGACCGCGACGAGTGCGGCGACCCTGCGGTCCGCGAACAACGCACCGAGGCGGAATGCGTCGGCGACGAGGCCGGCGGTGATGGACTCATTCATGGGTGCCTCCTCTCGAGAGAGAGGATGAGGAGATGTGTGTCAGGTTTGAACTGGCGTTTTGAGTACTCAAAACGCTCAACACGTCCCGTGACGGCGATGGCGACGGACTGAAGAACAGGTGAGTATTCCGTCATGCGGCCTGCATCCGCAGGCGGCCATCCGAACAGAACCGGCCATCACCGACGCAGAACGCCGGCTTCGCTCCTCCACCGCGCCGCCCGCCGGTAACAGGCGTCGCAGAGCCGGCCGACCTCCCCCGTGCCATCGCGCGACCCCGTCGCCGATGGGTGCGACGGCCATATTATTGCTCCTCGTACGTCATGCGGTGCCCGATGTCGGGCTGCATGGCGAAAACCTTGCCGGCCCGCCGCATGGTGCCCGAGCCCGGCACAGTGCCGTGAACGTCGACCGTGCCCCTGGCCACCGCGCGCCACTGACGATACTCCCGTTCGAGCGCATCGAGCCGTGCCGTGAGCTCCGTGACCGTTGGCACGGGTTCCCGATCCGGCGCCGGCTGCTCCGGCGGAACTTCATGCCCTCGATCTGTCGCCGAGGTCGGGGTGCGCCCGTCGAACATCCTTATATTTTCCATAGATTTACTCCACTCAATTGTAATACCATACACCTTTACATGCGGATTGGCTCGCCCATAAAGGCCGTTCGGCTATTTATATATTCGCCGGGAATTGGAACCGGTACCGATTCACCGTCGGCGTCGATCGTGAACAGCGGGCTGTGCTGGCCAAGGGGAAGAGCGGCGCCGGATCGCAGGAAAAGGGGATTAGAGATTGTTGAAGAGCCGGACGACGTCCGCGAAGTCGATGCGGTTGTTGTCGTTGAAGTCGAACCACCACCGCTCGTTCTCCGCGATCCAGCTCATCTGGTTGAAGTAGAGCACCACGTCCTCGAAGTCGAGCCGCTGGTTGCCGTTCACGTCCTCGAACGCACCGTCGAAGTCCGGGTCCGTCGGCGGAAGGAGCGCCCCCTCCACCGTGACCGGGAGCTGGCCTTGCCCGTATTCCACGTAGCCGAACTGATAGGAGATGATCTGGACCTCGCCGCCCGAGGCCGTCGTGAAGACATCCGAGCCGGCGTCCTGGAGCCGCTTGACCACGACCCCGCTGGGGTGGTGGTACGGGTTGTATCGCCCGCACTCGATGACCGAGATGTTCGGCTGGAGGGCGGCGACGAGCGGCGTCCCCGTCGCCGTGTCGCTCCCGTGGTGGCCGACCTTGAGGAAGGTGAAGTACGTGCGGTCGAGCGGGAGGCCCGACGCCAGGATCCGGCCCTCGGCCCCGGTCCCCGCGTCCCCGGCGAGGAAGAACGAGGTCTCGCCCCAGACGAGGCGGAGGACGATCGAGTCCTCGTTCTCGTCCCCGACCCGGACGGGCTGGGGGTTGAGGACGGTGACCGTGATGTTCGCGGGGTCGAGGGGGATCGTCTCGCCGGCCGTGACGTTCCGGGCGGGAATGCCGCGGAGGGCGAGGGTCCGGTGGAGCGCGGCCGCAGTCTCGCTCGCGGCGGGCTCGCCGTTCTCGAGGTACTCGTCGACGGCCAGGGAGCCGACCACTGAGGTCATGCCGCCGATGTGGTCGTCGTGGTCGTGGGTGCCGACGAGGTACGCGAGGTGCGTCACCCCCTTCGCGGCGAGGCGCGAGCTGAGGTTCGGGGCCGCCGAGGCCTCGCCCGCGTCGACGAGCATCGCCTGGCCGTTCGCCGACTGGACGAGGATCGCGTCGCCCTGGCCGACGTCGAGGAAGGTCAGGGTCAGGGTGTCGGGCTCGTAGCTGTCGGGGGTGTGGCCGACGGCGGGAACGACGACGAGGAGAAGGAGGAGGAAGAGGGCGGGGAGGGAGCGGTTCATAGAATCATCATTGGAATGGTGATTGTCCGAGGGGGTGATAGGGGTTCCGATCGGTTCGCGGACGCGGCGATCGAAGGGCCGGCCGGCCGTCGACATCGCAACCTTCTTCGTCCGGTCCGCCATAGTGACTGGTCAGTCTAGACTGTTCAGTCTATAGGACCGATGTGACACCCATGCAGTACCGGCACGTACCGAAGAACGGCGACCAGCTCTCCGCGCTCGGGTTCGGCGCGATGCGCCTCCCGACACGGCGGGGGAAGATCGACGAGGAGCGCGCCACGGCGCAGATCCGCGGCGCGATCGACCGCGGCGTGAACTACATCGACACCGCCGTCCCGTACCACGGCGGCGAGAGCGAGCGGTTCCTCGGCCGCGCCCTGCAGGACGGCTACCGCGAGCGCGTGAAGCTCGCGACCAAGCTCCCGCCCTGGAGCGTGAAGACCCGGGAGGACATGGACCGGGTCCTCGATATCCAGCTCAGGAAACTCCGGACCGACCGGATCGACTACTACCTCCTCCACTCGCTCGAGGCCGGCCACTGGAAGCGGCTCCGGGACCTCGGCGTCCTGGACTTTCTGGACGCGGCGCTGGCGTCAGGGAAGATCCGCAACGCCGGGTTCTCGTTCCACGGCGACGTCCGGACCTTCAAAGAGATCATCGACGCGTACGACTGGACCTTCTGCCAGATCCAGTACAACTTCCTCGACGAGACCAACCAGGCGGGGACCGAAGGGCTCCGTTACGCGGCGTCCAGGGGGATCGCCGTCATGGTCATGGAGCCGCTGCGCGGCGGGATGCTCGGCGGAAAACTCCCGGCCGAAGTGGAGGAGATCTATCGCCGGTCCGGGCTCGACCGGTCCGGGGCCGCGTGGGCGCTCCGCTGGGTCTGGAACCACCCGGAGGTGACCGTCGTCCTCTCCGGGATGAACGACGAGCGGCACATCGCCGAGAACATCGCGACCTGCGAGGACGCCCTGCCCGATTCCATGACGGCCGACGAGCTGGCGACGGTCGATGCCGCGGCCGCCTCGTACCGGCGTCTGATGAAGGTCGGCTGCACGGGCTGCTCGTACTGCATGCCCTGTCCGGCCGGCGTGAACATTCCGCAGTGCTTCTCTCTGTACAACACCCTCGGCATGGGGGGGAGCCGCCTGTTCACCCGCGGCATGTACGGGATGAGCCTGATGGGCGGGATGGCGGGAGAGCGGGCCGACGCGTCCCTCTGCCGCGACTGCGGGAAGTGCGCGAAGGTCTGCCCCCAGGGGATCGCGATCCCGGACGAGCTGAAGAAGGTCGGGCGGACGCTCGGCGGGCTGCAGACAAAGATGATCCTCCCCCTGGCCCGGATGATGTTCTCCGCCGAGGTCAAGGAATGAGGCGGGGCCCCGGGACCCGGCGGGGAAGCGCGTACCGGACTCGAGAGCAGAAGAGACCATGAGACGCCGGAACGAAGGGGACCCCGGACGAGCGGATCCGGTGAGTCCCGCGGGCAACCGGGAGAAGATCCTGGCGACCGCCCTCCGGCTCTTCGCCGGCCAGGGAGTGGGCGGAACTCCCACGGCCCAGATCAGCCGGGAGGCCGGGGTCTCGACGGGGACCCTCTTCCACTACTTTCCCGAGAAGAACCGCCTCGTCGTCGAGATGTACCTCTCGATCAAGAGAGAGATCGGCGAGGCGCTCCGCTCCGACGACGACCCGGCGCTGCCCCTCCGGGAGCGCTTCGAGCGGTGCCTGCGGGCGTACGTCGCCTGGGGGCTCGCGCACCCCGAGGAGGTCCGCTTCCTCGACCAGTTCGACTACCTCCCCGACGTCGGGGACGAGCTGAAGGAGCACGAGGCGTACGAAGATCTGGCCTGGATGCTCGAGCTCGTTCGGATGGCCGTCCGGGAGGGGATCCTCCCCGACCTGCCGCTCGCGTTCCTCGGCCCGATGATCGTCCGGGTCCTGAACGGCATCCTCGCCGTCATCGAATCCGGAGAGACGGGCATGTCCGAGGACGAGATCGTCGAGGCCGGGCTCGCGATGCTCCGGAAGGCATGACTGCGGGCGCCGGGGGCATTCGCCGGCTCCTCGCTTCCCGCCGGGCTGCCGTGGCGTCGGCCCCGCGCTGGACCGTCCGCCGCGACACCGACCCACGGACACCTGACGATCAGAGGTCGGCCTTCGCCGCCCGGGGCCAGAGGAGCCGTCCGAGCCCTCCGCCAACGGCCCCGCCGGCCAGGGCGATCACGAGGATAGCCGCCCCCGCAATGGGGAGAACGATCAGCGCGAGCCCGGCCACAAAATCGCTTCCGCCCGGCCTCGAGGCCTGCTCGATGAAGATCCGTGCGAACAGCCAGAGCGCGAGGACACCGAAGCCGAAGACACCCGAGAGGAAGCCCGAGACGGCCCCCACACGCGCCCCGCCGGTCGAGAGGGCGCCGGCCACGACGCCGCCCGCGAACGTGGCGGCGAGGAGGATCGGGACAGGGTCGCGTTGATAGGTCAGGACCGCCGCGAGGAGGGAAGCGACGATTGCGACGGCCCCCGCTCCGATCCCGGCCCACTGCCGCCAGCCGGCCGGCGGAGTCGTGGCGGTGCGCATTGAGGAGAGATGCGCGGGGGCCGGGTTAGCCCTTCCGATTCGCACCGGCGACGGCGTCGGGGCCGGCCGCTTCGCCCGGCATCCTCGGGCAGTCGTCGGAGCGGGACCGGCCGTCGCCGTTGCAGAATGACCGGGCGGCTCCGACCACGGCCAGCGGAGACCATGGCCGATGCAGCCTGCGCCCGGCTCCAGTAATGACACGGAGTAGCTTCGATTCCCCTGGGGATGCCTTCCGGTCCGGAGATAGCGGCGCAGGCGGGAGTGTGAAGGGATTATTTGTGACGGCCCAGGCTTCGTCGGTACGATACCGGCTTCGGCCCGAATCGGCCCGATCACCCGCGTATCCATTGACTTTTCCACCACACCCTTTCGCCCGGACACCGGCCGTCCGCCCTTCCGTGTGTACTACCGAATCGGCTCCGTGATCGTCTTTTCCTGCCTTGGGTCAGCTTGACATACCCTTAACGTGCTTCAGGCCAATAGGAGCATTTATGTCACATACGCCCGGGAGCGTCCAGAAATTCATACTGGAACAGGTGTCTGAGCAGGGGTATTGCCTGCTGAATGCGGTGAAAGCACCTGAGCTCTCCGTGTCCCGGGCGGCCGGCAAACTGGCGGAAAGCGGGCTGGTCGTGGTGTGCGAGTTCCTCATGGGCGTCCCCGATAAGCGGTCCACCTCCGGCCGGGCCGACCACGAGACCAGGGCGGCCTTTCCTCCGGGCCTGACCTATGCGGAGCGAATGACGATCCGGAAGGAGAACGGGCTTATGCCCGGCCGCGAATCCGGAGCCCTGACCGCGTAGAAGCCCCCGCGTCGATTCCCCGAGCGAGTGGCGGCCCCGAGGAGCCCGGCGGCATACCGCCTCCGTCGGACAGATCCCGGGCCCCGGCCGCGTCAGTCCCGGCCTCGATCCCCCGCCGGCAGCAGCCGTCGCAGAGCCAGCCGGTCCCGCGGGCAGGATTTATCGTCCCGGCTCCCCGAGAATGATCATGTCGCGGCGTCGCCTCGGCCTGACGGTCGTGCTCGTCCTGCTGCTCCTCTCCTCGGGCTGTTCCTCCGAGACGTACGTCGCCCGGTGCAGCGTCGCGAGGGATGTCGTCGACGGCGCGGAGAACGCGAAGGTCAACGATTACGTCGCGAACATGGGACGGGGGACGCTGGTCCACCTGGACGCGATCGACGAGTCCGCGGACTCCGGGAGTGTCGTGGTCGGGGCCGGGGCGAACCCGACCTTCACCGGCAACAGGAAGGACGCGAGGATCCTTTCGGTCGACGGAGATCGCATCACGCTGGGCGTCCTCGACGGGGAGACGGCGAAGTACCTGGCCAAC
>JADGNL010000067.1 GCA_017883495.1 Methanomicrobiales archaeon
CGTTCGCGATGATGGCCAAGGGACTGGTGAACGTCCCCGTGCGGATCTACGAGAAGCCCCCGCTCGTCGCGATCGTGGCCGACATCCCGGTCCACCCCATGATCTGCTACGAGGTCGCGAACGGGATCATGGACTGGCTCGACCCCTTCCATCCCAAGGAGGTGGTCGCCCTCGCCGGTGTGGTCACGAACGAGCCGGAGAAGCGGGTCTTCGGTGTGGCGACGACGGAGGAGACGCTCGAGCGGATCAAGGACCTGACCCAGTTCCTCCCGGTGGGTTCGATCTCGGGGATCGCGTCCTCGATCCTGACCGAGTGCAAGGTCAGGGGAGTCCCGGGTATCGGCCTCCTCGGCGAGACCGTGAACGCGCCCGATCCGCGGGCCGCCGCGGCCGCCCTCGGCGTGCTGAACAAGATGTACAGCCTGAACCTGGATATGCAGCCCCTGCTCGACCAGGCCGAGGAGATCGAGGCGACCATGCACCGTCTCTCCGAGGAGGTTCAGTCGACCGAGACCTCGCAGAAGCGCGAGAACCTTCCGATGTACGGGTGATCGCGATGGAGGTACCTGCTCTCACCAGCCTCTCCCCCGAGATCCTCAAGGAACTCAAGCGAGGACTGCCGCGGACCCTCGAGGTCCAGTCGGCCCACAACGTGATCACGATCGCGAAGGTCGGCCCGGGCGACCATGTTTTCATGACGAGCGTGGATCCCGACGACCTCTCGCCCGGAGACCGCGGCATCATGGCCGACGTGCTCACGATCGGTGTCTCGATGAAGCGAGTCATCGAGTTCTCGCACGGCTCCCACTTCGAGGAGCGGGAGCGGACCGCGGTCCGCGTCCAGGTCCGGTACTGCGCCGAGTCGACGATCAAGGGGGTCTTCACCCGCGACAACTTCGGGCCGACGCGGGTGGATGTGGTCCGGGCGCCGAGCTGCCACGCCGGCTGATTCCCCTTCTTCCATTCGACGGTTTGATTAGGCACGCGGTCGAACAGAGATCTCCCGCGGGCCTGTGGCTTAGCCCGGATAGAGCGCCGGGCTTCTAACCCGGACGTCGGGGGTTCGAATCCCCCCAGGCCCGTTCTCTTCTATCGGATTCTGGTTCCCGGTTCGACTGGTCGAAGCGGTACGAGAAGGGAAGCTTCCTCGCCAGCTGCGAGGATCATACCGCGGCTTTCGACACCGAAGAGGACGGCCGGTGCGAGGTTCGCGATCACGACCACGTCACGGCCGACGAGCTCCTCGGGCGCGTAGAAGCCGGCGATCCCGCTCACGATCTGCCGCTTCTCGCTCCCGATGTCGACCATGAGCCGCAGGAGCTTCTTCGACTTCTTGATCGGCTCTGCCTGCAGGACGCGGCCGACCACGAGCTCCATGCGGCCGAACTCCTCGATTGTGAGGGGGGCGTCCGGTAACGCCGCTTCGCACGCAGCCCGTCGCTCGGCCTCGGCCACTCTGGCGGCGAGCAGGGCTTCGAGCTCGGTCACGCGCTTCTCCTCGAGCCGGGCGAAGAGTGGCGTCGGGAGCGCGAGCGGCGCGGCGGCGAGGGGCGTCGTGCACTCGTCGAGACGGTGGCCTGCGACCTCGCCGGGCTGCCCGAGCATGCACCAGATTCGTTGCGCGGCGTCGGGCATCACGGGGTCGATAAGGAGTGATAGGGCCTTCACGAGCTGGAGTGCGTCCGCGATCACCTGCGCGGCCGCCGCCGGATCGGTCTTCACGAGCTTCCACGGGGCGTTCGCCTGGATCAGGTTGTTGCCGTGGGCCGCCAGCGCCATCACCGCGTCGACCGCGTTCTTGAACTCGTACTCGATCATGGCCTCGTCGACTGCGGCGAGGGTCTCCTCGATCACGGCCGAGACGGGCGCGCTCGCCGCCACCGCGGGGATCCCGCCGAACTGCGTGTGGGCGAAGTGGAGGGTCCGGTGGACGAAGTTGCCGAAGGTGTTGACGAGCTCGTTGTTGACCCTATCGGCGAAGGCCTGCCAGGAGAAGTTCAGCTCGCGTGTGTGGCTCGTGGAGGCAACGAGGTAGTAGCGGAGGCAATCGGCAGGGAGTCCCAGGTCGAGATAGTCCTCGTTCGTCCAGACGACGTATCCCCGTGACTTCGAAAATTTGTGGTCGTCGACCTTCAGCATGCCCGATGCGACGACGGCGCTCGGCAGGCCGTACCCGGCTCCCTTCAGCAGGGCCGGCCAGAAGATGCAGTGGTGGTAGGTGATGTCTCCGCCGATGAAGTGGGTGATCTCCCCGCCGCCGCACCAGTACTGGCGCCAGTCCTTCCCGTGTGCGGCCGCCCACTCCTCTGTGAACGCGATGTACCCGATCGGGGCGTCGACCCATACGTAGACCACGAGGTCGTCGCGACCGGGGTACCGGACGCCCCATTCGAGCGTGCGCGTGATGCACCAGTCCCGGAGACCGTCGCGGACCCAGCCGAGGGCGTAGTTGCGGGCGTTCGCAGTCCCTCTCAGGTGCTTGAGGTGTTCGAGCAGGAACGGCCCGAACGTAGAGAGTCGAAAGAAGAAATGCTCCTGCTCACGGAGCTCTGCCGGCGTGTCGCAGACCGTGCAGACCGGTTTCCTGATCTCGCCGGGTTCGAGGTGCTTGCCGCAGCCCTGGTCGCACTCGTCGCCGCGGGCTTCGGCACCGCAGTGGGGGCAGAGCCCCTTGACGTAGCGATCGGGCAGGAACCGCCGGCAGCTCGGACAGTAACTCTGCTCGATCCGCTCGGCGTAGACATGGCCGTTCTCCTGGAGCCGCTCCACGATCGCCCGTGTCCGCCGGTGGTTCGTCTCGCCGTCGGTCATCCCGAAATGGTCGAAGGCGACGTTCATTCGGCGGAAGGTGCGGTCGAAGTGCTCGTGATAGCGTCGGCTGAGCTCGGCCGGACTCACCCCCTCGGCTTCGGCACTGACCACGATCGGCGTACCGTGGTTGTCCGACCCGCAGACGAAGGTAATCTCTTCACCCCGGTGGCGGCGGTAG
Organism: Methanomicrobiales archaeon; assembly: GCA_017883495.1. Taxonomy (GTDB): domain Archaea; phylum Halobacteriota; class Methanomicrobia; order Methanomicrobiales; family Methanospirillaceae; genus UBA288. The sequence goes on from JADGNL010000067.1 coordinate 2,990, forward strand.
CGGACGTACATATCGGCCGGCACGTACGTGCGGAGGTGGCCGAGGTGGCACGAGCCGTTCGTGTACGGAAGGCCGCAGGTAACGAGCCGGGGCGCATCGCTCATGCAGAGCTTTTTGAGAGCGATCGGATATATAGTACGGGCGGATGGCGACACGACTACGGCTCGAAACGCGTGGATACGGCGGAGAGGCTGCGATCCCACCCTTATCGCGGCTCGCTGAGCGGCTCCGGGAGCGACCCGGGATCGATGCCGACCTGACTACCTTCCGCCTGCTCGAGTCGCTTCGTCCCCAGCTGACCGCCGGGATCGATATTGTCGCGGCGGGCGGCGCGTTCTACGCGGATCGCTGGCGCGAGGCGATCGGCGGTACCCGGCACGGCGTGCTCCGGGAAGCGCCGTTCCCCGAGCCCGACGCCCTGGTGATGGACACCCGCGCGCTCGCTGCGGAGGTGCGAGCGCCGTTCGCGGCGATGCCTGCACCGTCGGGGCTCGGTCTCGTCGACCGTCACTTCGGTGATCCGGCCGAGGCGGGCGCGGCGATCCGGGACGTCTACGGCAGCCTGATGCGCGCGATGCGCGACGCCGGTGCTGCGGGCCACGTCCTGATCGTGTCGTCCCCGGCTGACGAGGAGCTCGAGGATCTCGCCTCGCCTTTCACGTTCTTCTACTGCCCGGATCCGGATCCCGAGGCGATTGCTGTCCTGCTCGAGCACCAGAGTCCGCTGGCACTCCCGGGGAAGCGCGTGGCTGAACTCGCGGTCCTGATCGATGAGTACGGGGTCCGCACAGTCTACCTGGTCGATCCGACGAATGAAGAGGTCGCCGCAGCTTTGGAGGTGCTCGACCCCGACCACCTCCGAATCGGCGGATTCTGCCCCGGCGACTGCGACGCCTACTGGCAACGGCTCGCGGCCTTCTGATCAGTCTCGACTGGCGAGGGCGGACTCGATGCGCGCCGTGTCGGGCCCGCCGAGATGGGACGCGACGCTTCGGAGCGCCTGCGCGGCCATGCGCCTGACGAACGGGTTCTCATCGTCGAGCCGCAAGATGAGTGCATCGACTGCAGCCGGAGCGGGGTCGATCCCGAGCCCTTTGGCGGCCATATATCGGACGTGGTCCCTTTCGTCGTCGAGCAGGGCGAGGAGGGAGGGGACGACGCGGGGGTCGCGGATCCTGCCGAGGGCTTCGGCCGCGCGGTAGCGCACGACCCAGGACGGGTCGTCGAGTGCCGCAATCAGCGCGGAAACCGCCTCGGGCCCGATGTTGGAGAGGGCACGGGCCGCCGCCGTCCGGACCACCTTATCGGGGTCCGCGAAAGCCGCGATCAGCGCGGGCATGGCAACGGGCCGGTTGCACTGGGCGAGCGTCAGGGCGGTGAATGCGCGGACGGCCGGATCGGGCGCTTCGCGGAGAGCCCCGAGCAGAGGGCCGACGGCGTCGTCGATAGTGGGAATGTCGGAAGACATGGAGCGGAGGTCACTCCTGCTGCTGCTGAAGCAACTCGATCTCCCTCAGGGTCTTCTCGGCAAGTTCCTTCATTCTCGCCGAGATCCTGTTCGAGGCCGAGAACTCCACGGTCCTCATCGCATTCGCAATCTCCGAGCCGAGGACGAAGATCGCGTACTTGTGCTCGAGCTTGCTCTTATGGACCTGCTTGGGGGTGATCCTGAGCGCGTTGTACTGAGAGAAATGCAGTTCCGGACTCGTCCCCTCGAAGTACTCCTTGATCTCCGAGAGCATCTGGTGCAGAATGATCAGTTCGTCCTTGTGCATACCCCCTCCGTGGATAAAAATGGAAAGGCTTGTGATAAATATATAATCGTCCCTAAGGCAGTTTCATCAGCCGGACCGAGAGCGGCCGCTTGATCACCCCTGAGAAGTCGCGTGCCGCAACAAACTCGACGCCCCGGCCGACGAGGCGGTCGAGCAGGCGCTGGTCGACGGCCGTGTCCGCAACGACGCCGGCGATCTGGCCGTTTATACTTTCGAGCGTGCTCTCTATCTCGTCGGACCGCACTTCGGAGAGGACCGAGAAGTCGGCCGAGAGGAACCGAGCCACCATGTGGCCGGAGACACGCTCCAGGTGGTCGCGGAGCGAGGACTGTTCCTTCGGCGCGGGCTCGGGCGACGGTGCCGGCTCGACAGTCGGCACCGGGCTGTTGTTCTCGGGCGGGGCCTTTGCGATCGGGCGGCGTTCGCCATCCTCGGCATAGTACTGTTCGCGGACGTACTCGACGGGGATCTTGTTTCGGAGGGCCTTGATGATCTCCTTTCTGGACATGTCCTCGACGGACTTGCCCCGGGGCGAGAATGCGACGAAGTCGATGTCGGCGATCTGGAGAAGCTCGCGGAGGATCAGCTCGCCACCACGGTCTCCGTCCAGGAACGCGGTCGCCGTCTTCTTATCCGAGAGGTCGACGATAGTCTCGGGGACGTTCGTCCCCTCGACTGCGACGGCGTTCTTGATGCCGTACTTGAGGAGGTTGATCACGTCAGCTCGCCCCTCCACGATGATGATCGCATCCGAGTCGACGACATTCGGTCCGCCCGGGACCTTGTCCTCGCCGATCGCCTCGATCTTCTCGATACGGATCGCTTCGCGGACCTCGTCGAGGAGGATGTAGCTATCGATCGCCCCCTCGTCGAAGTGGTCCAGCAGGAGCTCCTTTGCCCGCTCGACGATCCGCCGACGCTTCGTGACTCGGATGTCCTCGATGGATTCGACCGCGACGCGAGCGACACACGGCCCGACGCGATCGATGGTCTCAAGCGAGGCCGCCAGGATGGCGGTCTCAGCCCGATCGAGTGATGACGAGATGTAGATATCTCCCCTCGTCTCGCCCTTCTTACTAGTGATCTGGACGTCTATTC
>JADGNL010000068.1 GCA_017883495.1 Methanomicrobiales archaeon
AACTCGCCCGGTCCGTCCTTCGAGGCGCAGAAGGGCACGCCGATCAAGGTGAAGTACGTCAACGACCTGACGGGGCAGCACATGTTCGCCATCGACCCCACGCTCATGTGGGCCAATCCGAACAACATGGCCACGCCCTCGGCTCCCTTCACGGGGTTCCCCCCGGGGTACCCGACTGCGCAGAGCTCCATTCCGATCTGCGTCCACCTCCACGGCGGTGAGGTCCCGGCCGCCGTCGACGGCGGCCCCGACGCCTGGTTCACGAGCGATGGACAACACGGGAGCGAGTATTACACGGCCGAGCCGACCGACATCAATGCAGCGGTCTACCAGTACCCCAACTCCCAGGAGGCCGCGACCCTCTGGTACCACGACCACACCCTCGGCATGACGCGGATCAACGTCGTGGCTGGGATGGCCGGGTTCTACTTCCTCCGCGACTCCGACGACCCCATCGCACCGCTCCTGCCGCAGGGCAAGTACGAGGTCCCGCTCGCCATCCAGGACCGGGTCTTCAACGATGACGGCACGTTCAACTTCACCATCAGCCCGACGAACCCGGACGTCCATCCCTACTGGGGGCCGGAGTATTTCGGCGACACCATCATGGTGAACGGGCTCGCCTGGCCGAAGATGAACGTGGACCGGGGCGCCTACCGCTTCCGCCTGCTCGACGGGTCGAACGCCCGGTTCTACAACCTGAGCTTCTCGAACGGCATGCCCTTCACCGTCATCGGGACCGAGGGCGGCTATCTGAAGTCGGCCGTCAACGTCGATAGAATCCTCATCTCACCCGGAGAGCGCTTCGACGTCCTCGTCGACTTCTCGAACATCGCGCCCGGTACCAGCGTGACCCTGCTGAACGAAGCGCCCGGGCCCTACCCCGCGGGAGACCCCGTGGACCCCGCCACCACCGGCCAGATCATGCGGTTCGACGTCGGCAGCACGATCGCGCAGGGTGCCCCGGACCTTCCTGACGAGCTGAACCCGACCCTTGCCGGGGCCTTCCCGAACCTGCCCGCTCCCTCCGTCAACCGGTCGCTCGTCCTGACCGAGATCCAGGGGGCCGGCGGCCCGCTCCAGCTCCTCCTCGACGGGCAGTCGTTCGGCGGCGCCGTCTCCGAGCTCCCGAAGCAGGGAGCGACCGAGGAGTGGAATATCGCCGACCCGACCATGGACACCCACCCGATCCACCTGCACCTGATCCAGTTCCAGGTGGTCAAACGGCAGGCGTACGACTCGGTGGCCCACTACAACGCCTGGCTGCTCGCCAACCAGCAGGCCGGCAACGGCGCGGCGCCCCCGTGGTCGGGCCCGACGGTCAATGTCAGCGTCACGCCCTACCTGATCGGGCCCGAGATGCTGCCGGACGCGACCGAGCAGGGATGGAAGGACACGGTCAAGATGAACCCGGGCGAGGTCACCTGGATCAGGGTGCGGTTCGCCTCCCAGAGCGGGGCTCCGTTCTCCTTCGACCCGACGCTCGGGTACTACGTCTGGCACTGCCACATCATCGATCACGAAGATAACGAGATGATGCGGCCCTACCAGGTCGTCCGCGCGCCCCTGCTGGCCGTGCCCCCGTGCACCGCGCTGCCGACGGATACGAATGCCGACGGGCTGTACGACGACGTGAACGGCAACGGAAGGAGGGACTTCGCGGATGTCGTGCTCTACTTCAACCAGATGACCTGGATCACCGACAACGAGCCGCTGTCGTCGTTCGACTACAACAGGAACGGCCGCATCGACTTCGCGGATGTGGTCTGGCTCTTCAACAATCTCTGAGCCCCATCGTCCCATTCCCTTTTTTGGCGCGGATGCCTCTCTTTCAGCCCCGATCCGACTGCATGCCCCACGAGCGGATCTCCATGCTTTTTATAGCCCGGGCACCCACGATATCGCGTATGTCCACCGACATAACAACTCCCAGAAGGGATCGTTTTCTTCACGCAAAAGCGTGAAGTGACTGTTTTCGACACCACCCTCAGGGATGGTGAGCAGACCCCCGGCGTATCGTTCCGTCAGGACCATAAGTTCGCAATCGCCCGCCAGCTCAGCGAATGCGGCGTCCACGCCATCGAGGCCGGCTTCCCCGCTTCCTCCCCGGCCGAGTTCGAGTCCGTGAAGGCGATCGCGGCCATGGGCCTCGAGGCGAATATCTGCGGCCTGGCCAGAATGCTGAAGCCCGACGTCGACGCCTGCCTGGACGCGGGCGTGGATCTCGTCCACGTCTTTATCCCGACCTCCGAGATCCAGCTGCAGTACACGATCAAGAAGTCGCAGGCCGAGGTGATCGAGGCCGTCCGCGAGGTCGTGGGCTACGTCCGCGAGCACGTGGACCAGTGCATGTTCTCGCCCATGGACGCGACCCGGACGGACCTGCCCTTCCTGATCGAGGTCTCGCGGGCCGCGGCCGAGGCCGGCGCGACCATCGTGAACGTCCCCGACACGGTCGGGGTCTACATCCCCACGAAGATGCTCGCGCTGATCGGCGCCCTCGTCCCCGAGGTCCCCGCGCCCCTCGACGTCCACTGCCACAACGACTTCGGCCTCGCCGTCGCCAACACGGTCGCGGCCGTCGAGGCCGGCGCCGCGCAGGTCCAGGTGACGGTCAACGGCATCGGCGAGCGGGCCGGGAACGCCGACCTGGCCCAGACCGTGATGATCCTCGAGACGATCCTCGGGGTCTCGACCGGCATCGAGACGAAGAAGCTCGTCGAGACCTCGCGCCTCGTCTCGCGGTACTCGGGGATCGCCATCCCCCCGAACCAGCCGGTCGTCGGCGACAACGCGTTCTCCCACGAGAGCGGGATCCACTCCCACGGCGTCATCGCGAACGCGGCCACCTTCGAACCGGGGATCATGACCCCCGAGATGGTCGGCCACCGCCGGCGGCTCACCCTCGGCAAGCACGTCGGCCGCCACGCCGTCCGGCAGATGCTCGCCGACGTCCAGCTCGAGCCCACCGACGCCGAGCTCGACCGGATCGTGGAGAAGGTCAAGGCCGTCGCCAACCGCGGCAAGCACGTCACCGACGCCGATCTCTACGAGATCGCCGAGACCGTCCTCGGCCTCCAGGGCGTCGGTCGGCGGATCGACCTCAAGGACATCGCGATCATGACCGGGACCCACGCCATCCCCACCGCCTCCGTCCGGGCGATCGTCGACGGCGCCGAGCGGATCGCGGCCTGCACCGGGAACGGCCCGGTCGACGCGGCCCTCCGGGCCATCGGGAAGATCGTGCCGCTACCGGTCACGCTCAAGGAGTACGGCATCGAGGCGATCTCCGGCGGATCGGACGCCATCGCGCACGTCACGATCGCGGTCGAGGACGAACGGGGCCGGGTCTTCGACGCCTCCAGCTCGGGCGACGACGTCGTCCTCGCGTCGGCCGAGGCGATGGTCAACGCGATCAACCTGCTCAGCCGGGCCGAGCGGAGTTAAAAAAGTCTCAGGTGGCCGAGGGGCCGGCCCCGCCACCGATCTGGGGGCCGCCCTCAAGCGCCTGCTTGACCTGGTTCTGGAGCGTCTCGAACCGGCCCTGGAGCATCTGCTCCTGCCGCTCGAGCTGCTTGACCCGGAGCTCGAGGGTCTCGACCTTCTCCTTGAGCGCGGCCGAGACGGCCTCCTTCGGCTTCTGCATCATCACGGTCCCGACGGACTGGAAGACGGTCGCGTCCGCGGGGAGGTCGGCGAGCTCCTCGTCGGCCCGCCGCGTCTCGCGGATCTCGATCTCGTACTGGGCCTTCTGCGAGAGGACCGTCTGGAGCTGCTGCTGGACCTGCTGCAGCTGCTGGATCTGGTTCTGGACCTTGGGGGACATCTGGGCACTCATGGTGGACCTCGATCGCCGCGGTGGCGGCGGTATGCCTATCGGGTTGGGAACTCGTGCATATAAACGTGCGGATGCGTCAGAGGTCGGCCACGTCCGCGTACCATGCCATGACCATGTGGTCCGGGTGGTACCGGGTCTTGGCCTCGCGGAGGCCCGGCACGCCCACGTCCGACTCGCGGTTGATGTACGGGAAGTCGTCGCGGAGCCGGAGCGCGGTCTCCTGGTTGATCGCCTTGTAGATCCCCTCGCACTCGGGCAGGCCCTTCTCGAAGTGGACCAGCGCGGTCTGGGCGTTCAGCCGCTCGTAGATCGCCATCGCGGCCACCTCGCCCTCGACCCGGATCGCGAGCCCCGAGAGCCCGAGCTCACCGAAGTGGGCGATCGCGTAGAGGACGGCCCGGCGTTCGGCCGCGAGGATGGGGTCGGTATCGCAGTTCTTCCAGTTGCACCACCGGTTCACGAAGACCCGGACGTCCTCGAGGTTCGCAGGCCCCATCTCCTCGACCGTGCTCGCGCAGTTCCGGTGGAACCGGTTGATGTGCCGGCGGATGGTCAGATAGCCCTTGCCGGGTAGGTCGGCGAGGTCCGCCGAGCGGTAGACGTACTCGAAGATCTCGCGGTCCGGGTGGAGGGGAAGACCGGGGCGGAGGGCGGCGATCCGGTCGCGGGCGCCGGGCTCGAGGACGAAGAACCGGCCGCCCGGGGACTCGACGTGGGCGAGGCCGAAGAGGTCCTCGAGGAGCCCCGCGTCCTCCGGCCCGATCGGGGCTCGGAAGCGGAGCCGCCCGTCGATCTCGGAGCAGAGCACGATCGAGCCGCGGACCAGCGCCCGCCGGTAGCGGGCGTAGTGGTTCCAGCAGACCATGTTCGTGAAGGTGTTGTCCGAGTGGACCTGCGGGTAGTGCTCGTACTGGCGGCGGAAGAGCTCGGCGTCTCCGAGCGTGACCGGGGCGAAGTCGTCGAGGGTCAGCACGGCTCGCCCTCCCCGAGGCGCATGGCCACGTGCCCCGCGAGGACACCGAAGCCGGCCCGTTCCCAGAACGCGACCGAGCCCGGCTCGGCCACGACCCCGACCCAGAGGATCCCGTCGGCCCGGCAGCGCTCGAGGAGGGCCTGGACGATCCGCCGTCCGATCCCCCGCCCGCGGTACGGCGCCTCCACGATCACGTCCTGGATGTACGCGTCCGATGCCCCGTCCGAGATCGCACGGCCCATGCCGACCGTCTCGCCGGTCGCGGGGTCGATCGCGACCGCGACGGCGAACGAGCCCCTGAGCATGGGCTGGATGTGGGACGGGTCGTAGTGTTCGCGCCACCAGCCGCCCGCCTCGTACAGCCGGACGATCGGCGCCGTCGGGTAGTCGCGCACCACCCTGACCTCCACCTGTCCTCCGGCCGTCATCGCCTGCCCCCGGAGCCCTCGGCCCCTTAAAAATAGCCTTCAGTCCTTCATGTCGTTGACCCGGATCAGGTGGTACCCGAACTGGGTCTTCACGGGCCCGACGACCTCGCCCTTCTTCGCGCCGAACGCGGCCTTCTCGAACTCGGGGACCATCTGGCCCTTCCGGAACCAGCCGAGGTCGCCGCAGTTCCGGCCGGACGGGCAGCTCGAGTGCTTCTTCGCGATCTCGCCGAAGTCCTCGCCCGCCGCGATCCTCGCCTTGAGCGCCTGCGCCTCCTGCTCGGTCTTGACCAGGACGTGCGAGGCCGATACCTGCCGTGGCATACCATCTTACGGGGCGGGATCGTATAAAAAATGCCCCGAGGCCCGGCCCCGGCGCGGATCGGAGGACGGAGATCGTGGAGTTCGGGGCCCTCTTCTACCAGGTGCTGACCCTCTTCCTGCTGATCCTGGTCGGCTGGGGCGTCCGCCGGCTCGGGCTCTTCACGGACGAGGTCACGACCGGGGTCTCGCGCTTCCTGGTCAACGTCGCCCTGCCCGCGCTCGTGATCGACTCCATGCAGCTCCCCTTCGACCCGGCCCTCGCCCGGGAGGGCGGCATGCTCGCGCTGGCCGCCGGCGCCTTCTACGCGGGCGCGATCCTCTTCGCGCTGGTCTTCCCCCGCCTGATCCGCGCCCGGCCGGAGGAACGCCCGGTCTTCGCGTTCCTCGTGGTCTTCGCGAACACGGGCTTCATGGGCTACCCGGTGGTGCGCGCCATCTGGGGCGAGAAGGCCGTCTTTCTCGCCGCGATCTACAACCTGCTCTTCTCCCTCCTGATCTTCACGGTCGGCGTCCTCCTCCTGACCGGCGCGAAGGCCGGCTGGAAGGAGGTCAGCCCGCGTGTCCTCCTCTCGCCCGGGATCGTCTCGGTGGCCGTCGGCCTCTCGCTCTTCTTCCTCTCGGTGCAGCTGCCCGAGGTGATCGGGGGGCCGATCGCGATGCTCGGCGCGCTCACGACCCCGCTCTCGATGATCGTGATCGGCGCGCTCCTCGCGCGCCTCGACCCCCGGACGATCTTCGGCAATCCGCGCGTCTACATCTACGCGGGCGTCCGGCTCCTCCTGCTCCCGCTCGCGGCCCTGGTCCTGCTCCGGCCGTTCGTGACCGACCCGCTCGTCCTCGGCGTCTGCGTAGTCCTCGCGGCCATGCCGGGGGCGACGAACGCGGCTCTTTTCGCCGAGGAATACGGCGTGAACCCCGAGCTCGCCAGTCAGGCGGTCTTCATCACGACCCTCTTCTGCATCGCGACGATCCCGTGGATCGCGGGCCTCGTGACCTGAGCCGGGGCCGTCTCCGCGGAGCAATTCAACATCTATTAATATCGTTATACCAACTGTACTACATGAGGACTGGATCCCTTTTACTCGCCCTGCTGGCCCTGCTCGCGGCGGCGATGCTCGTAGCGGCCGGGTGCACCACCACCCCGCCGACGAACCAGACGAATAATACGACCGCGACCACGCCCGCCGGGAACGGAACGCCGTTCGTCACCCCGAGCGTGAACGTGACCACGAACGGGACCCCGAACGTGACGGCCCCGTCGCTGACAAACGTCACCTGGCAGTGGAACGCCATCCAGAACGCGACCGGCGCCAACGTGACGGTCGTGTCGGCGCCGCAGAACTACACGATCACGTTCACGAACGCGACGCAGTACAGCTTCAAGGCCGACTGCAACGTCGGCGGCGGGACGTACTCGAAGAACGGCACGACCATCACGATCCAGCCCGGCGTCTCGACCCTGATCTTCTGCGGCAACCAGTCGCTCGACTCGGTCTTCCTCGCCTCGCTCAAGAACGTGACCGCATACGACATCTCCACCCCGGGCAAGCTCGTGCTGACCCTCAACGCGACCGGCAACAAGATGGTCTTCTCCTCGGCCAGCGCCACGCCGATCGTCGCCGCGCCGTTCGTGAACTCGACCTACCGCTGGGTTGCGCGCTCGGGCTCGCAGTCGATCTCGGTCCCGAGCCCCGACCGGTACACGATCCGGTTCAACGCGAACGGGACCTACGCGCTCAGGGCCGACTGCAACAACGGGACCGGGAACTTCACCGTGAACGCGACGAAGGTGAAGATCAACCCGGCCAATCTGACCAAGACGTACTGCGGCGACGCCTCGCTCGACAAGACCTACACCGCGGGCCTCGGCCAGGTGACCTCGTACGAGATCGACGCCTCGGGCCGGCTCGTCCTGATCATGGTGAACCCCAACGAGCGCCTGACCTTCACGAAGGTCGCGTAGGCGCGCGCTCCGCCCGTCGCTTTCGGCTGGCGGCGCGGCAGCGCGGCGGCCCCCGGCCGCCCACCCCACGCTCTTTTATCTCATCGATGGTAAACGCGTACCGATGGTATCCGTAAAGCATCTGATATGCCTTCTCCTCCTCGTCGCCCTCGCGCCCGCGGCGAGTGCAGGGGGGATAGTGAAGTTCCACGTCGTTCCGCCGACCGCCGACGCGAAGGTCGGGGACACGGTCACAGTCACGATCTACAACGACAACAACCTGGCCCCGATGGCCGGCGAGGTCGTGCTCATCCTCGACTGGAACCCTGAGATCATCACCTACGAATCGGCCACGGTCGTCCAGGGCCACACGACCAGCGCGGACCCGGTCACGAAGCACAACCTCGAGATCCGCTCCGCGGACACGGCGAACGGGCTGGCGAACGGCGACCTGCCGCTCGCCGAGGTGAAGTACAAGGTCGTCGGGCCCGGGAGTTCGCCGATCGTGATCGATGTCACGAGCGTCCTCGACACGACCGGCGCCGACATCACGAGCAAGGCCGTCTCGCAGAACGGGGCCGTGACCGCGACCGGGACGGCGGGGCCGACCGGAAGCGCGACGGCGACCCCGACGACCGTGCCCACCACGGACGTGACGACGGTCGTGCCGACCGGCTCGGTGCCCGTGCCGACAGTCACCGGGATCACGACCGTGCCGACGGTGCCGATCACCACCGGGATCACGACGGGAATCACCACCGGCATCACGACCGGATCGACCGCGGCCCCGGTGACTGCCGGGTCGGATGGCTCCGTGAGCACCGATTCCGATGAGTACACGGGCGTCGTGACCAAGACAGCGACCCCGACCCCGACGGTCACGAAGACCGCCACTCCGACCCCGACGCCGAACGTCACCGCGAACGTGACCACGGCGACCCCGACGGCCACCCTCACGGCGACGGCGACACGGACGGCGAACGTCACGGCGAGGCCGGCAAACACGACGGCGACGCCGACGGCCACGCGGGCCGCGCTCCCGTTCGGCCTGCTCGCGCTGGCGGCGCTCGGGTTCGTGGCCGCGCGGCGGCACTGACCCTTCCCTTTTTTCCAAAACTCGAATGACGCAGGCCCGGATTTTCAGAATCGACACCCGGACCGGAATTGAAAATTGATTATTGGAGTATTGGACAGTGGCGGAATGAATGAAAGAATGAATGTTGTTTCCGTGCTTATTCTCCGCTCACGGGATGAACTTCAATTATAATCGTCGCGTTCCATTGACACCAACCCCTTCCAGATCGGGCCGTCGAATACGCCGTCCTCTGCCTCATCCTCCATCTCCTCAAAGAGAGAGAACGGCACGGCAAACGTGAACATGTTCGCCGGAATAGTTGTGCCGACATTCTCCCGTGCGGAAAGGTCCGTGTACCCGAGGACTGCCCGGGGATGTTCCTTCTTCGCCTCTTCGTACACGAACGCCCCGATCTGCTGGCAGGCGGCCATCGGCGGAACCCGCACGGGGTCGGTACCCTCGCGGATCGCCCCGACCAGCGTGACGAGCCCGGCGATCTGGAGCGGGTCGGCAACAAAGACCACGACGACCGGGCGCTCGCCGGGTTTCACCTTGCTCAGGGGCGTGAAGATGACGTATTTTTCTGCAATGTCCGTAATCGGCAGGTCGGTGGTCATGAACCTTTTTGCTTTCTCCGTATTCCGGTGAAGGCGCTCCCCATGGAGGAACTTCTCGCGCTCCCGTTCGGGGATATGCTGTACCAAAGTACAATAGGCCTCCGGGTTCGTGCTGCTCTCTTTCCCTTTCACGAAGAACGAGGCCATGAACTCGATACCGGCGCCACCGAAGGCATCATAATACCCGTTGCCGAATCCGAGGCCGGCCCGGGCACCGGGACAACCGCAGGTCTCCCGGTCGAAGACGGCGGTCTTTCCTTTCATCGCCACGTGAGCAAAGAGCGGCATGATGCAGCCGAATCCGTGCGGTTTGATCTGCAGCGCCCCGTCGGGTTTTGTATTGCTCCAGAGGATTGCCACGGGTTCGTGGTCCAGCCGGAGTTTATCTGCGATACTACTCTTCACGTCGTTCCACCTTCCGGAATGGTCGGCTGTACAACAACAGATGCATCCCCCGCACATAAGGAGATGATTATTCAACTAATTGTCGGGTCGTGATACCATGGAAAAGAACGGAGAGGAGTCGATTATTCGATGGATTTCGGAGAGTGATCTCCCGGCAGCATTAATCTCGTACACCTATCGGACGGTTCAGAGATCTTTTGCACAAGA
>JADGNL010000069.1 GCA_017883495.1 Methanomicrobiales archaeon
CGCTGGTCACGGCGATCACCGAGGACCGGCTCCGGCTGAGGAGCGTCTTCGACGAGGTCGCGGCGGGCCGGGAGGGCAGGCAGGGGGGCCCCGCCGATCCGGCAGAGCTGCAGGTCTCCTGGAGCCGGATCGGGGTCCAGACCCAGGGGCTCGCGTACGACGCCTCGCGCCTCTCGGCGCTCCTCGGCGACGAGGCGGACACGCTGCAGGCCGTCAACACCCTGCTCGTCGCGGTCCTCCTCGGCGCGTTCGCCGCCGTCCTCCTGACCAATTACTTCGTGGTCGGCCGCCGCACCATCCGGTCGCTCTCGACCGTTCTCGCGGGGGCGGAGGTCATCGGCACGGGCGACCTGGACCACGCGATCGCGGTGACGGGCGACGACGAGGTCGCCGAACTCTCCCGCGCCTTCAACCGGATGACCGCGGATCTCAGGACCGTCACCGCGTCCCGGGCCGAGCTCGAAGAGAAGGAGGCGGAGCTCCAGTCGGCGGCGCTCTTCCCGGCGCAGAACCCGGTCCCGATCCTGCGCGTCGACGAAGAAGGACGCCTCCTCTACATCAACCCGGCCGGCACCGCGGCCTTCGGGAACTCGGGCCTGCGGGTCGGCGCCCCGCTCCCCGAGTCCCTCTCCGGGGACGTGCGGGTGGCGAGGGAGACGGGGACGCCGCACCAGGCCGAGCGACGGTTCGGGTCGACGACCTACTCGATCGCGGTCGTCCCGATCCAGGACCGGCGCTACGTCAACCTGTACTTCGCGGATATCACGGAGCGGAAGCGGGCCGAAGAGAGCCTGCTGACCTATGCCCACGCGATCGACACCACGTACGACGCGATCTTCACGGCCGGGCCCGACATGGTGATCCGGACCTGGAACGAGGGCGCCGAGCGGCTCTTCGGCTATACCGCGGCGGAGGCCGTCGGCTCGACGACGGACTTTCTCGAGACGTCGTACCCGCCCGACCGGCCGCGCGAGGAGATGCTCCGACAGCTGACCAGGGAGGGTTTCTGGAACGGGGAGGCGAGCTCGCGGCGGAAGGACGGCTCGGAGGTGACGACGCTCGCGTCGGCCACGCTGGTCCGGGACGAATGGGGCACACCGATCGGATACACGGCCGTGCACCACGACATCAGCGAGCGCAGGCGGGCCGAGGAGGCGCTGAAGGAGTACGCGGAGGACCTGAAGCGGTCCAACGAGGACCTGGAGCGGTTCGCGTACGTCTCGAGCCACGACCTGCAGGAGCCGCTGCGGTCGATCGTCAGCTTCTCCCAGCTCCTCGAGAGGCGGTACAGGGGGCAGCTCGACGCGGACGCGGACGAGTTCATCGCGTTCATCGTCGAGGGGGGCGTCCGGATGCAGAGCCTGATCCAGGACCTGCTCGCCTACTCGCGCGTGAATACGACCAAGCAGGAGCTCGGCCCGACGGACACGGCGGCCGTCCTCGCGAGCGTGGACCGCAGCCTCGCCGTGCCGCTCTGCGAGGCCGGAGGGGCGATCACGTCCGACCCGATGCCGATGGTGCTGGCCGACCCGATCCAGCTCGAGCAGGTCTTCGCGAACCTGGTCTCGAACGCCATCAAGTTCCGCCGGCCGGACGAGCCGCTGCGGATTCACGTCGGCGCCCGGCGGATGAACGGGTTCTGGGAGTTCTCGGTCTCGGACAACGGGATCGGGATCGAGAAGGAGTACTTCGACCGGATCTTCGTCATCTTCCAGCGGCTCCATACCAAGGACGTGTACCCCGGCACGGGGATCGGTCTCGCGATCGTCAAGCGGATCGTCGACCGGCACGGCGGCCGGGTCTGGGTCGAGTCGACGCCCGGAGAGGGCTCCACCTTCTTCTTCACCCTGCCGGCCGCGTGAGCCGTGGTAACGGCAGAGACGCCATTGTCGGCCGGGCTCCGGATGCGGTCCGCGAGGATCCCGGCGTTCACTGGAACAGGATCTTACCGAACTCGCCGAGGGTGTAATGGACCTCGGGGCGGGTGCGAATGAATTTTGCGGGCACGCCGCCCACGAGCACCCACGGCTGGACATCGCGGGTCACCACCGCACCGCTCGCGATCACTGCTCCCTCCCCGATCGTAACGTTCGGGAGGATCGTAGCCCGGCATCCGATATAGACATGGTTCCCGATCGTCACCGGGCCGCCCTGGTTCGTGAAGTCGGGCGAGTCGATATTATGCTCGAGCGTGAAGATCCGGACGTCCTTGCCGATGTTCACGTCGCTGCCGATCCGGATCGTCTCCCGCGCGTCCAGAAACGCCTGGTCGCCGATGATCGAGTGCTCGCCGACCCGGACCTTCCAGGGCGAGAAGAATCTGCATCCGCGGTAGACCGTTGCACTTCGAGCGAGCCCGATCTTGAAGAGATGGATGTACAGCGCGTTCCGGATGAGGTGCGATGGTATCTTCCCGGCCAGGTCGCAGCCGAAGATCATGGTCCAGTACGCATTTGACCATGCCCATTCTCCGAACCGGTACAGCGCCGGATGACTATCGACGATAAACCGGGCTCGGTACTTGATCCGGTACAGCGCGTCGTACATCATGCTGTCTAGTACGGTTCCTTCGTGGATGGATAAGGATTCGCCCGGAGGCTTCACCCTGCGCCCAGGCACCCGCAGTCGCCTCTCGGTCAGTCGAAGAGCCGGGGGACTTTGAAAAGTGGAAAAAGTATGAGATTGTAGCCGGATCCGCTGCAGGACGAGCGCAACGCCCGCGAGGGCGACGACGGGGAGCGCTCCGAAGGGCAGGGCCGACCTGTTGGTCGTCGGGAGCGGGGTCGTGTTCCCTGTCACCGTGGTCGGGGGCGTGGTGAGCGTCGTGTTCGGAGTCAGGTTCGGCGTAGGGGTCGCGACCGTCGTGACCGTGGTCGGTATCGGGGTCTCCGTCGCCGTGGCCGTCCTGGTCGGCGTGGGCGTCGGCGTCGCGGTCCTGGTCGTGACGCCGGTGTAACTCGTCCGAGTCCCGGTTCACGGCTTCCTTTAAGACCGGGACGGCCGGGACGTCGCTCACGACCGCGGCCGCGGTCGGGACCGTGCCGATCGGGGCCACGGCGCAGGGGAGCGCCCCGTCAGGTTCCGCGCCGATGAAAAAGTAGAACGGACTCTAGTATGCGGAAGCACCCCGCCACCGTGTCAACGGGGACCACCGGACAAACCGGCCGCTCGGCGGGCTGATCCCTGTCGCGATGCCCGTCCCGATCCTCGTACTCCGAACACCGACCCCAACGCTGTTCCCGGAACCACGGGCGATGCCGATCGGCGGGTTCTTCGGGACGGTGCCGACGACGTACCTGCGGGTTCCCAACCGGGAACCCGACGATCCGCCGGACGTGACGGTCGGGACCAGCTCGGGCGACGGGGCCGGCGTTATATCGACCGGCGCCACGAGGACGGGTGTCGCTTCGACGGTGACCCCGGCAGCCGGTGCCACGGTCACGACGGCCACGGGCGTCGAGATCACCGTAACCGGCAACGGGGGCGGGATCGTCACCACGGGTACCGTTGCAGTTGTCACGGGCGTCGGCGCGGGACTCGGCACGGTGGTCGCACCGGTTGTCCCCGCCGTCCCGGTGGCTTTCACGGCGCCGTTCACGGCAACGGCCCTGGACGTGATGTCGGCCCCGGCGACATCGGTCACGGACCGGACGTCGACCACGATGGGGGTGGACCCGGGCCCGACGACCTTGAACGTCACCGTGGCGAGTGCCCCGTCGCCGTTCGGCAGCCCGTTCGCCGAATCGGCGCTGCGGATCTCGAGGTTGTGGGTGCCGATCGGGGCCGATGCCGTGGTGCGGCCCTGCTCCACGGTCGAGGAGACGTACCGCATGACCTCGGGGTTCCAGTCGAGCATCAGGACCACGTCGCCCTCCTTGGGGGCGAGGTTGTTGTCGTTGTAGATCGTGGCCGTGACCGTATCGCCGGCCTTCGGATCCGCAATCGGGGAGACGTGGAACTTGACCATCCCCCCCGCGCTCACTACCGGGACGCAGCAGAGCGCGAGGAGGAGGAGAGCACAGAGTGCCGTGACGATCTTCATTGATTCAACGGTTGCCGCGAGAAGGATATAAGGATAGGCACGACGATTCTTCGCCTCTTCTCGACGGCCTGCCGCCGTCCTGAATCGGACGACGCCGAGCTGCGCCGGCTGCACCGATCGGAAGCGTTCTCTCCGTCCGGTCGACGCCGGGCGAGGGCTCGATCCTCATCGCACCGCCGGCGGGGGCTCCCATCACGGCCTCCAGTGCCGGCGCCCTGCAGAAAAAAGTGCTACCGGAGCCCGGTCGCCCAGCGCGCCGCCGGGTACCAGCGGACGAACTTGCCCGTCGGCGGCGTGGTGCCGGTGGCGACGCTCCCGGGCTTGAGCGGGGTCCCGGTCGTTACCGTCTCCCCCGAGCGGCCGGTCGCGGTCCCGCTGCCGCCGAAGGTGGTGCCGAGATACGAGCCGGGATTGCCCACGGCATAGTGCTTCCCGCGCGAGGTCTGCCCCGTGGAGACGGTCGTCGCGGGGCTCGGGCTCGCAGTCGAGGTCTCCGTGACGACCGCCGTCGGGACGGGGGTCGGGACGAGGGTCGGTATGGTGGTCGAGACGGGGGTCGTCGGCACGACCGTGACGGGGACCTGCGTCGGCACCGCCATGACGATCGCCCCGCTGGAGATCAGGGCGTTCGCCCACCGCTGCGCGAGCTGCGATTCGCCCTCGTTGTTGGGATGGATCCCGTCGGCCTGCGTGAACTCCGCCGTCGACCAGCCCGTGCTCATGTCAACGACCACGATCGGCGAGGCCGGGGTTGTCGCCGCCTGCCCGTAGGCGAGCACCTTCGCGTTGTACTCGTCGAGGCCCCCGACGGTGTTCCGGAACTCATCGGCCGAGGGCGAGATCTGGGCGATCAGGATCCGCACGTTCGGGTTCTTCTGCCGGAGTTGCGAGACGATCAGGTCGAGGTTCCGCATCCGGTCGCTCATCGGCACCTGCCGGATCACATCGTTCGTGCCGATGTCGAGCAGGACGATATCGGGGACCGAGATCGCGAGGATCCAGCCTATCTCGTTCGCCAGCAGCTCGGTCGTATAGCCCGAGTAGCCCTCGTGGTCCTGGTCGAAGACGAAGTTGGTGAAGGTCGGCGCGGTCGTGGAGCCCACGAAGTCGACGTCGAGCCCCCCGTTCCGGAGCATGGTCCAGAGGTAGTACCGGTAGCTCGGATACGGCGAGTCGGCCTCCCCTCCGCCGCGGGTGATGGAGTCGCCGAGCGGCATGATCTTGATCGAGGCGTCGACATGCCCTGTCGCGACGGCCATTGAACCGGCGCAGGCGGTCACGACGAGGATGAGAAAGAAGGCGTTCAGGTTCATGCGGGGTCAATCCTTCGTGCCGGTCCGGCATCGGTGCCACCAGCCGGCGCCGAGCGACAACATTGATGGAGAGCTGGGCGCACTGGCGACTTATGGATTTCGATTGTGGTAGGAATTCTCGCGGCAGGGGCGCCACGGACGACGTCTGAGGCAGGGGTCCGCCGAAGAAAAGGTTTTGCGGGTGGCCTCCCCGGCGGACCCGGACCCGATCATCGGCGCAATCGCTCCAGGGCCCGGGCCGCCGCCTCGCGCACGGACCCGTCCGTATCCCCGAGCGCGGCCGCCAGCGGTCCCGCGGCGCGGGCGTCGCCGACCTCGCCGAGCGCCTCGGCCGCAGTCCGCCGCACGTAGCCGGAGGGGTCCGCGAGGGCAGAGATCAGTGGGTCGACAGCGCGGGAATCGCCGAGCTTCCCCAGTGCCCCTGCCGCACCCTCTCGAATGAAATCGGAAGGGTCGCCGAGCACGAGGACCAGGGGTCCGACAGCGCGGGAATCGCCGATCCCTCCCAGCGCCCCGACCGCAGCCTCGCGCATCGTCGGATCGGCCCCCGCGAGTTCGGCGATCAGCGCCTCGACAGCCCGGGCATCCCCGATCTCCCCCAGCGCCCTGACGGCGGCTTCCCTGACGTACACGGACGAAGTCCCATGGGATCTGCCGAGCACGGCGATCAGGGGTTCGACGGCACGGGGATCGCCGATCTTCCCGAGCGCCTTGACGGAGACCTCGCGCAGCGGACAATCGGGATCCTCGAGGACGCCGATCAACGGCTCCGTAGCCCGGGCGTCGCCGATCCCTCCCAGCGCCCGGGCGGCGGTGCTCCGCACGTCGGGGTCCGGACTGCATCCAAGTGCCCGGATCAGTGTATCGACATCCTGATTCTGATGCATGGTTCCCTCTCGTCTGCTCCGCTCGGAAGCGATGGCTGCGTGTTCATGCCCGCGCGGAGAATTGGCATGGCGCCCGGCCCGGAGGCCGTGAAAGAGGGGATGTCACTCCACGCGCGATTATCATAGATTCGCTCCGGGCCTGAAAAATGTTGCTATTTTAATCGGGGCTGCCGGAGCGAGAACAGGAAGTCGGGCCCGCTGAGGACGCCGATCCGGCGGAACAGCCTCCTCATCCGGGAATCGGCGTTTCGGCGGTCCCCGTCTCGCCCCTGGCGATGGCCGCCTCGGCGACCTCGCGCATGGTCCGGCTCTGCATCCCCGCGGTCTCGTGGAGGTGCCGGTAATGCTCGAGGACGTCGCGAAGAAGGGCGAGGTTCGTCTCGGTCTCCCTGCCGAAGTTGTGCGGGTGCCACCAGAGGTGATAGAGGAGCCCGTGCTCGGCCGCGTAGGTCATCTCCCGCCGAATCCGGCGCATGCGGAGTCGGTCGAACGGAGCCGTCACCCGTTTGCTGGGGTAGAAGAAGCGCGATGCCGGCACGTTCACGGGGAGGGGGCCGCTGACCTCCGCGGGGTCGTGCACCCGGTACCCCGAGATGTTCACGAACGCGTCCGCGTACCGGATGGCCCGGCGGAAGGTCGTCTCGCCGCCCTCGTTCTTCTCACGGTAGAGCCAGGTCTGCGTGTTCCGGCGATAGGCCCGGATCCCGCACTCGCGGCAGGCGGCGAGATAGTCGTCGTTGGTCTGGTTCCGCGGGAAGACCAGGCTCGAGAGTGCGACCCCGTACTGCGCCGCGGCCCGGCTCGCCGCGGCCAGGTCCGCGCGGAACTCCTCGACCGTCTGCCCCGGCTCGAGGCAGTAGTAGTGGGAGAAGGTATGGCTCGCGACCTCCTGCCCGTCGTGGCCGAGGACCGCCTCGACGAGCGAGCCCCCGTAGTGGAACGGGTCGTCCTCCTCGGTCTCCCCCATCTCCGCGAGCTCGGGGTAGGGTGAGAACCGGCCGTCCGCATAGGTCGGCCGCAGCTCCGGGAGCCCGGCGAGAAGGCTCTCCCGGTCCCGGTAGAAGAGGAGCCCGACGAAGGCCCAGGTGGCGCGGATGCCGAACTCGTCGAAGAGGGCGAGGAGGCGCGGGACAACGAGCCGGTCCCCGACCAGGTTCTCGCGGTACGCGTCGAGGGTCCGCTTGTCGCGCACGCCCCAGTAGAGCTCGCAGTCGAGCGAGATGACGAAGGTTCCCGTGGATTCTCGCGCCGCCGTCGTGGGGGGAGGGACTTCGCCGTCCGTCGGAGGACGCCACGGAGTCGCGGAAGGGGCAGCGGGAACCGGGGACGGACGGAGCGGCATGAGAAGGCGGACCGGGCACCGGGTGTTAGCAAAGCGCCCGATCACATACCGTCCGATGGCCCCGGTCATAAAATCGCCAGACGTCTCCGGGAGTCGCGACATCGTCCAGCGATCTGGAGAGCTCGCCGGCTCATTGGGTGTCATGGGTGCAGCCGTCCCGGTCGAGATGCTGAAGAAAAAAGGGGATATTATCGCCGGGTCCGCTGCAGGACGAGCGCAACGCCCGCGAGCGCGACGATGGCCAGCGCCCCGAAGGGCAATGCCGACTTCGTGGTCGTCGGAACGGTGGTCTGGACGGTCTTCACCGTGGTCTGAGGCGTGGAGATCGTCGTGTTCAGGGTCAGGACCGGCGTGGGGGTCGCGACCGTCGTGACAGTGGTCGGCGGGAGGGGCGTCGCCGTAGCGGTCTGCGTCGGCGTGGGCGTCGGGGTTGCGGTCTTGGTCGTGACGCCGGTGTACTCGTCCGTATCGACGTTGCTGGCGCCCACGTAGACCGGGACGGCTGTCACGACCGGGGCCACAGTCTGGATGGTGCCGATCGGGGCCAGGGTGTCATACGTGACCGACGGGTTGCCGGTCACGGGCGCGAGGGTTGGGACCGCGGCCGCCAGCGGGCCGGTGGAGAAGCTGCCGCTCTGGGTCGAGGCCGAGGACGAGATGTCCGTGAACTTCGTGAAGTCGTTATTCCAGTACCGGACGTGGTCGACCGAGACGGTCAGGGGCGTGGTCCCTTCGCGGAGGGCCGTGAAGGTGATGTCGGCCAGGGGATACTTCCCCTGCGGGTAGCCGTTCCGGAAGTCGCCGAGCATGATCCGAACATTGCCGTCACTCTTGGAGGCGGCCGTCGTGTTCGCGACGCGGATCGAGGACGATGTGTACTTGAGCATCGACGGGTCGTATTTGATATCGACGTACGTATCGGAGAAGAGCGGCTCCCACGCGTTGTCGACGACGACCTGGACCGTGCCGATGGCGCCGACCGGGACGTTACCGATCGAGGTGACCGAGAAGACGCCCGTGTTGAACGGGACCGTCGCGGGGCCCGAGGAGATCGGCGCGGCCGTGACAGGGTTCGCGACCGCACTCGTGGTCACGGCGGAGACCGGGAGCGTGGTCGGCAGCGGGGTGAAGGTCTGGACGGGTCCCGTCGTCGCGACGGTGGTGACCCCGGTGGTGCCCGTCGTGGTCGGCAGGGCCGTGCCGGTCGCGGTCACGGCGCCGTTCTTGACGACGGCCTTGCTCAGGATGTCCGCGCCCGTGGTGTCATGGAGGCTGGCGACCTGGATCGTGACCGGGGTGTAGCCCGGGGCGATGACCTTGAACTTCATCTCGATGAGCGGGACGTCACCGTTGGCAAAGCCGTTCACCGTGTCGGCCGCCATGACGTTCAGGTTGTGCTTGTTGACGAGGTCCGCATTCGTGGTGTGCCCCGCCTTGAACGTGGACGACTCGTACTGGAGAATCTCCCAGTTCCAGTCGACGTAGAGCGAGAGATCGCCCTCGAGGGGCATCAGGTTGTTGTCGTTTAACAGGGTCAGGGTGACCTCGTCACCGACCTTCGCGTTCTCCACCGCGGGGATATGGAACTTGACCATTCCGCCCGCGCTCGCTGCCGAGACGCAGCAGAGCGCGAGGAGGAGGAATGCGCAGAGCGCCGTTGCGATCTTCATTCTAAAAACGTTGCCGTCCCGGGATGATAATATTTGGGATGGCTAAGAGAATTCCCGAACTCTTCCAACGGAGGCTGATTCGAGCCGGGATTGGCCGACGACCGGCTGCAACGGCCAGAGCGGTCCGAAGCGTCATTTCGGTCGAGTCCGCGCCGGGCGAGGGCTCGACCTTCATATTTTCCCTCCCGGCCGCGTGAAACTGTGGATGAATCGGAGGTCCCCGATACATCGACCCGGCCCGGCGCGGGCCCGCGGACAATCCATTCTTCCCGGCACGACCATACCCGGTTCACCGGTCATCTCTCTTGCGTCGACTTCGCCCATTCCCATTCCCGTCGGTCCTTCCCATCCCTCGCGATCGCGTATGAACGCGAGATCCTCAGTGTGACATTTCTCGACGCCGGCCGGGCCGGCCCGGGCTCCTCGGCATCACCGAGCGGCTGGAGTTCGTCGACGCACCGGGGCACGTCGCGGACCTTGCACGGTACCGGGTGCTGTGCTACACGATGAAGGGCAGCCCGATCGCGATTGCGGTCGACCGGCCGGTGGAGACAGTCGAGGTCCACCCGCCGTCTGCTAACAGCGTTAACATGGCCGGAGTCACGGTGGAATACCGTCCGCCGCGGCCGCTGCCCGCGGCCTGACGAGGCGCGGACAGCAGCGCACCGGGATGGGGCCCACCGCGACTTTATCACGTCTGAGGGCGAACCAGACGGTCGACGATGGAGATCCAGTACGTCTACGATGCCAATGGCCGGAGGACCGGCGTCATCGTCCCGATCGATCTCTGGGAGCGGACCGTCGGGTCCCTCGAACCGCGCCGCAGGTGCAGGTTCGACGAGGTCTACGGCATCTACCGCGACCTCATCCCCGACCCCGACGCGATCGCCTCGGGCCTCCGGGACGAGTGGGAGCGGGGATGAGCGACTACCTGGTGGACACGAACATCCTCATCCACGTGCTCGCGGGCGATCTGCCGGCGGGAGCCAGGGCCGTCGTCGAACGCATCATATCGGCTGGCTTCTCAGTCTCCGTCATCACGCGCATCGAGTTCCTGGGATGGCGGGGGCACACCGCGGAAGGGTACGAGGCGGCGCGGACGCTCGTCGAGTGCGCACGGCAGTACCTGCTCACGGCCCCGGTTGCCGACAGGGCGATCTCCCTGAGGCGGTCCTGCGGCGTCTCGCTGCCGGACGCGGTGATAGCGGCTACGGCCCTCGAGTCCGACAGCATCCTCGTCACGAGAAATGTCCGGGACTTTCGAGGGATCGACGAGCTGCGGGTGATCAACCCCTTCGACGAAACGGGCTGATACGCCGGCACCGTTCCGGGCCTCCCGGCGGGGGGGCCGGCCGGTGCTGCTCGGGGTCACCGAGCAGCCGGCATTTGTCGATGCGCCGGGGCACTCGGCCGACATCGCCCCTTGCCGGGCTCGGGGGTGTGCGATCCGGGGCAACCGGAGCGCCATCGCGATCGACCGGCCGCCGTCGGCCGTCGAGGTCCACCCGCTTTCTGCTAACAGCGTGAACATGGCCTACGTCACGATCGAATACGGCCCCCCCGCGGCCATTGCCGCCGGCCTGACGAGATGGGATCCGTCTCTCCGGACGGCCAGGCACCGGTGATCCCTCATTTTCCCGGCGGGGCCTTTCCGGGTTCGGCCGGCTTTTTGCTCCCGGTCGCCCCCCGAACGATTTCGCAAGGTTTATCAGATCCGGAGCGAATCTGTGATAATCGCGCGTGGAGTGACAGACCCTCTTTCAAGGCCAATGGGCCAGGCGCATGCCAATCCTCCGCGCGGGTGAAATTCACGAATGCACAATTGCCGCTTCGTAGCGGAGCGGCCGGAGGAGATCATGTATCACGCATCACATCCCGAACCCGGGCGCTACCGCACCCTCGCGTCGGCAGCCCTGCTGCTGGCACTCAGCCTGCTTGTCGGAGGCGCGCAGGCAGTGACCGAACCGATGGACATGGCCGCGCTCTTCCCGGGCGAGGTCGGGATCGATCGCGGCACGGCCGCCGACACGGCCTTTACGGACTCGCCCATCGCGATCCCGAACGCCGCTGCCGACGGCGAGCCTTTCCAGGTGCCCGCGGACCCGGCCCACGTCTGGGTCGCCGGCGACGTCTTCTCGCTCCACGGCGTCGACCTGTACCGGTATATCGTCGTGTACACGCGCGACACGGCCGACGGCCTGATCCACGGCTGCTACGAGGTCGACCATGCGGACTCGGGCCGCTACGAGGTCTCGCAGTACGTCCACGGCCAGGAGGTCTTCGGCGACACGTTCATCGACGAGCAGGGCGGCCGGTTCCTCGAGAACGTCCCGCTCGGCGAGGTCGTGATCACGGACGACACGCCGGGGAACGACGGGCAGTCGTACTTCGATATGACCCTCGGCTCGATCTTCGGCGGGGCGAACGCCCCGTCGCCGACGGAGACGCCGGAGCCGATCCCGACAGTCGCACACTGGCCGACCCTGGCGCCGACCCACGCCACTCAAGCGCCGACGTCGGCCCCCACCGGGGTGGTCAGCGTGACGCGGACGCCGGGCATGGAGCCGGCTCCGCCGAGCGATGCCCCCCCGATTCCGATGCCGACCGTTACCCCCGCGGCTGTGCAGACCATCGTGACAGAGCCGTCCCTGGTGGAGCCGACCGGAACGCCGGGCTTCGTGCCGGGAGCCACCCCGGTTCTCGTCCCGGGGGCCGCGCCGTTCATCGAGCCAACGCCCGACCCCGCCGTAACGTCCACGCCGTCGCGCGTCTGGGGCAAGCGGTTCGCGACCTGGCAGGCGCCGTCCACAGCCGGCCGCCGCGTCAGCGCGGGAGCCACGCCCGCGGCGACCGTGATGAGCGGCAGCAGGACGCCGCGGTCGGTCGCGAGTTCCATCCGGATCTACCCGCCGTGGTCGTCATTTGCACGGTCGACGATAGGAACAGCATGAATATACCGACTCTCCTGTTGAACCCGGAAGCGTGGTCCGGCCGGGCCCGGGTGATCCCTTGCGGATCCTCCACCCCACGGTCGAGCGGGTCCCGTCCCTGCCGCCGTCCCCCCGACCCTACCGCGGCCAGCCCGCCACCGGGACCGATCGAGGCGCTCGACACCGGGTTCGGAGCGGAGCGGCGACCAATCGGTTCATCCTCGAAGAACGGCTCGACCGGCGAATCGACGCCGGAAAGGACGTCTCTGGGGCCGTGCTCGTCGCTCTGATCCTGACCGGCGCATCGCAAAATCGAAAACGGGGCGGGCATTCCGCGGAGGCAACCTCGTGAGTGGCGCCGCTCGTGCCCCAAAGGGCACCTGCTCTTCGCCGGCC
>JADGNL010000070.1 GCA_017883495.1 Methanomicrobiales archaeon
CGGTCCTGCCCGTGCAGAGCAGCCAGTATACGTACGCGGTCCTCGTCGGCCGCGAGGGCTGGATCGCGGACCATCCGTCGGAGGTCGACCGGTTTCTGAAGGCGGTCCAGGAGGCCGAGGACTGGATTCAGGGCCACCCGGCGGACGCACAGCGGATCCTGCAGGACCGGCTGGGCATGGACGGTCCGCAGCTGGAGGCGGAGTGGTCCCGGCACCAGTTCTCGCTATCGCTCGACCAGTCGCTCATCCTCGCCATGGAGGACGAGGGTCGCTGGATGATCAGGAACAACCTCACGAATGCGACGGCCGTTCCGGACTACCGGAAGTACCTCTCGACCGACAGCCTCGGGCGCGTCAGCCCGGGGTCGGTGAGGATCGTCGAGTGACGTGAGTCATATCACGACGAGTACGAGGGCATCGGGATCGGGATCGCGCTCGTCAGGAAGATCGTCGACCCGTACGGAGGGGACTGCGGGGACGACGCTCTGGTTCACGCTCCCGGCGGCGTGATGCTACGGGAAACGAGCGCGTGGCAGCGGAGGACGGCTCCCGGCCCCGGAGCGTCCGGGTCGGGTGTCGCTGCAGGGCCGCCAGGGTGAAGAGTCCCCGCGCCAATTCCTGCCATGGATCTCCCGCTCACGTATATCTCGACGATGCGGCCGAAGCGGCCGGACTTCCCCGCCTCGATGACGCCCGACGAGAGGGCCGTGATGGAGCAGCACTTCACGTACGTCCGGCGGCTCTTCGACCAGGGGAAGCTCCTGCTCGGCGGCGCGGCCACGGACGGGGCGATCGGCGTCCTGGTCTACCGCGTCGACTCGGCGGAGGAGGCGCAACGGATCTTCGACGACGACCCGGCGGTGACGGTGGGGATCGGCCATTCCGAGCTCCACCCGTTCCGCGTCGGACACATCTCCGGCCCGTAAGCGATCGGCGACCGGGCCGATCCGACCGTCCCGTGGGTCCGACGGTGCCGGGGAATCACGTCACCCTCACCCCCGCTTTACCCCGGTCGCCCGGAAGAAGGTGTAGCAGAAGGTCCCGCCCGGCCCCCCCGTGGCCCGGAGGTCGGCAAGCCCCTGCTCGAACGTGGCGGAGTCGACCAGTCCGAGCGCCGCGTTCGGCTCCCGAACCCCCTCGACCATGGGAACGATCGTCCTCTGCACGAACCCGTCCTGGACCCCGGGGAGGCTCTCGTCCGCATAGACCTGCCTGAGCGAGACCGCGACATCGGCAAAACCGGCGCCGGTGACGAGCGGATACAGCCGACGGCCGATCAGGGGATCGCCGCCGATCGCCTGTTGCGCCGACACGAGCGCGCCCCAGGCCGACGCGGCCGCCGGCGTGGCCGGATGGTAGTAGCAGGAGCCGTGGTCACCCTCGATCAAGGTGATCGTCCCGCCCGTCCGGAGGAGACGCCGGAGTGCAACGAGCGCCCCCTCGGGATCGGCCAGGTGCTCGAGCACGAAACAGACGAAGACGTGGTCGAAGCTCTCGTCCCTGAACGGCAGGGCCGCAATCTCGCCGCGGACGAGATCGGTGGCGAGCCCGCGGGCCTTCGCCCCCCGGAGCGAGGCGGCCGAGAGGTCGACCGAGACCAGGGAGATGCCCGGGCATCGCCCGGCGATCTCCCGGGTCTGCGCCCCCGTCCCGCACCCGGCCTCGAGGACGAGGGAGCCGGAGGCATACCGGGTGTCGTGGTGGAGGAGGTCGGCGAGCGTCCTGGCCTGATCGGCGAGCCGGACGGCCTCGTCCTCCGAATACCCGTGGATATAGCACGGTGCACCGATCGCCATGGTACAGAAGTGTCGTCCCATGCCTATATCAATTCATTCGTGGCCGCCACACCTTGATAGTCACCCCGCCCCCACGCGATGGTATGAAGATGCACGACGAGACCGAGCGGCGCGAGTGGCAGAACCCCGAGGCGATCCTCGCGTCACTCGGGCTCGGGCCCGGGTGGGTGGTGGCCGACGTCGGTGCCGGCGACGGGTTCTTCGCCCTCCCGGCCGCGCGAATGGTCGGGCAGCGCGGGGCCGTGTACGCGGTCGACTCCTCGGTCGGCCGGCTGACGCGGCTGCACGAGAAGGCCGAGGAGGAGGGGCTCGAGAACATCCGGATCCGCGCCGGCACGGCCGAGGAGTTCGTGGTCTGCGAGGGCTGTGCCGACCTCGTCTTCTTCGGCATCTGCCTCCACGACTTCGCGGACCAGGCGGCCGCGCTCCGGAACGCGATGACCGCGCTGAAGCCCGGGGGCCTCCTCGCGAACCTGGACTGGAAGAAGGAGGAGACGATCCGGAACGGAGACCTGCTCGGCCCGCCGGTCGAGATCCGATTCTCCGAGGAGGAGGCCGCGGCCATGATCGGCGCGGCCGGATTTACGATCGAGTCGATCGAGCCGTACGGCGAGTACTTCTACCTGATCCGGGCGCGGCGCCCGTGAGCGTGCGGCTCACCGGGGCGTGACCGTCGAGACTCCTCGCTCCTTCGAGACCCCGTAGACCCGGTCCGCGACCCCCTCGAGCTCCTGCTCGTGCGAGACGATGACCGTCTGGTCGCACCCGGTCTCGCCGAGAATGTCGCGGAGCCGGTTGAGCTGGCCCGAGGAGAACCCGTCGGTCGGCTCGTCCAGGACCAGCAGGCTCTCGCGCCCCATCCCGGCCTCCTCGCGGACCATGGTGTTGAGCGCGAGCCGGTACGCGAGAGCGAGGCTGGTCCGCTCCCCGCCCGAGAGCGAGTCGAGGTCGAGGTCGAGGTCGTACTCGCCCGAGCGGAGCATGGGCGAGAAGGTCTCGTCCACGCGGGCCTCGAGGTCGTCGGCCTCGACGAGCCGCGCGAACCAGTCGGCGAAGAGCCCCTCGAAGCGGAACCGGATCCGCTCGAAGACCTCCTCCTCGATCTCGGCGATCGCGGGGACCAGGTGGGCCCCGAGCCAGCGCTGGACCTCGCCGAGGTACTGCTGCCGCCGCTCGAGGCCGAGCAGGCGTTCGCGCTCGGCCCCGACGGCCGCGAGCCGTTCTGCGTTCCGGGCCTGCTCGACCTCGAGCCGGACCCGTTCGCGCTCGGCCGCGGCCGCCCGCTCCCCCGCCTCCGCGAGGGACGTCTCGAGCGCGGCGAGGCGGTCGACCGCGTCCGCGAGGGCCGCGAGCTGTTCCCGCCGTTCCCCGGCTTCGGCCTGACGCGCGCCGAGCCGCTCCTCGACGGCTCCGAGCGCGGCCTCCGCGTAGGCCCTGCGGCGAGCCGCCTCTTCGCGGGCCTCGCGAAGCGCGAGTTCGGTCCGGTATGCCGCGACCACGCCCTCCGCCTCGAGCGCGGCGGCCCCGGCTTCCACCTCGGCGTAGCGGGCCGCCTCGGCCTCGCGAGCGTCGCGACGGGCAGTGGCCGCCGCGAGCCGCGTCCGCTCGTCCCGGGCGAAGTCGCCGGCTTCAAGACGGCGGGCGAGCGCGGCGCACTCCTCGGCGACGGCGGCCCGCTCGTTCCGGCGCTGCTCGAGCTCCCGGCGGCGCCCTTCGAGCTGGGCGCGCTCGGCGCGAATCGCGACGAGGTCGCGGCGCACTCGCTCGAAGAGGAGGCGCCGTTCCCCGAGCTGGGCGAGCTCCTCGTCGATCGCGGCGAGACGGGTACGGAGCCCCCGGGCCTCGGCCCGGGCGCGGTCGGCACCGGTCCCGGCGTCGGCCGCGATCGCCGCGAGGTGATCGGCCGTCAGCGTCTGCCGGCAGGTCGGGCAGGCCGCGCCCTCGCCGATCGCGGCGAGCGCCTCCGCGTCGGCAG
>JADGNL010000071.1 GCA_017883495.1 Methanomicrobiales archaeon
ACGAGAAGGAGGAGGCGATCGCGGCCTGGGCGTACGAGAACCGGACACCGGCCGGTCGAGGGATGGACACGCTTCCCGCGGGCCGCGGGCGGTACCTGCCGCTCGTCGCATCGGGCCGGGCCCTGGGCGTCGTGGGGGTGATCCCCGGGGACGAGAGGGGCGGGACGGCAGGGGAGGTACTCGAGGGGATGATGCGGCTCGGCGCACTGGCCCTCGACCGGCTCGAGTGAGGCGCCCGCCCCAGCCGGCCGGCCATCGGGCGCCGCCGGACCACCCTGCGGCCCCGAGCCTCCCTCAACTCTATCCGCCGGCAGCCCCTGATGCAGGGCCGGCCGCGCCGTAGCTGCACTTACAGTGTCGGTGCCATCCGTTCCTCACCGATCCAGTGATTGTCAGGAAACGGCGAGAGGGGTTTCGATCGACGTCGTGAAAAGAGATCAGAGGTGATTGAAGAGCCAGACGACGTCGGCGAAGTCGATACGGCCGTTCGCGTTGCAGTCGAACTCCTCGACCGGCTCGTTCGCCGCGATCCAGGTCATCTGGTTGAAGTAGAGGACGACGTCGGCGAAGTCCCGCCGCCCGTTCCCGTTCGTGTCCTCGTACAGCCCGTCGCCGTCGAGATCCCGGGGCATGCCCGTGGCGCCGGGGAAGGTCAGCAACGGCCGAGAGGGATCGACCCTGACCAGCCAGGCCCGCGAGAGCGTGGTCGAGCCGTACCCGTTCCGGGCCGTCAGGTTCACCGTGTAGTTCCCGGCCCGGGCATAGACATGGGTCGGGTTCTGAACGGTCGCGTTCGTGCCGTCCCCGAACTCCCATGTCCACGCGCTCGGGGTCCCGTTCGAGGCGTCGGCGAACCTGACCGCCAGCGGGGCTTTGCCCGCTGTCGCGTTCGCCGTGAAGTTCGCGTCGGGCACGACCCGGATGTAGTCGGTCTTCTGTTCGGTGTCGCTCGAGCCGGCGTACGTGGCAATCATCTGGACCGTGTACAACCCCGACTGCGCGTAGACGTGGGTCGGGTTGCGGAGGTTCGACATACCGCCGTCGCCGAAGGTCCAGCTCCAGCCCGTCGGCGATCCGATCGACCGGTCCGTGAACGCGACCGGCTTCCCGGCCCCGACCGTGCGCGGCTCGGCCGAGAAGGCCGCGAACGGCGCCGAGCCCACGGTCACGTACCCGGTCGTCGTGTTGGAGCTGAAGGTGTTGTTGACCGTCAGGTTCACGACCTTGAGCCCCTCGGTCGCGTACACGTGGTACGGATTCTGGGCGGCCGACGTGCCGCCGTCGCCGAAATCCCACCGCCACGCCGCCGGCACCCCGGTCGATCGGTCCGTGAACGAGACGTTCAGAGGCGGCCGGCCCTGCGACGGCGCGAGCGTGAACGCCGCGACGGGCGCCGCCGCCGGCGGTGTCGTCGTCGGCACGACCGTCGGGAGCGTCGTCGGCACAGTGGTCACGTCCCCCTCCCAGCTCAGCTGGTACGAGTTCCCGCTTCCCGCCTGGTTGATGATCCCGAGCGAACGGTTGCTGTTCGCGGCCGTGATCTCGAAGCTCGAGCCCGTGACCGGCTGCTGGTAGCTCGGGTTGTCGTAGTACCAGCCGAGCATCGACTGGTATCCGCGGTCGCCTCCTGCGTCCGCCTGCCGGAACCGGGCGAGGGTGATGTTGGTCGCGTACGCGGACCAGAAAGCCCAGACATCGGCCCCGTCGCTCTCGCAATCCTCGAGTCGGATGTTTTTCGCGTTCTTGACGACCTTCCAGCCATATGTCGAACCGCTGTCCGTGCAGCGGGTGAAGACCACGCTGTCGCCGCCCTCCACGTAGAAGCCTGCGTTCTTGTTGTCGATCGAGACGCAGTCGGTCACGGCCGCGTTAAAATGGACGTAAAAGCCCGAAAGAAATGTCGACTGGTACGGATACTGCGCCGGATTGCGCTGGCCGTTCCGCTCGGCCGTGCAGCCCGAGAGCGTGATGGCCTCCTTGATCGTCCCCTTGTCCTCGCCGGGCTCGAAGTGAAATCCCGACTGCCAGTTGTCGTCGGCCAGGCAGTTGATCACCTGGACGTCGTAGAGGTCGTTGTCCTCCTGGATGTCGAAACCGGTCACCCACTCGGAGCGCGAGCCCCCCGCCACCCCGAAGCCGCAACGGCGCGCGACGCAGTTGATAAAGCGGATGTTCCTCGTCTCCTTCGGCAGGTTGATCGCGTTCATGTTGAACCCGTGGGTGTTCGCGTCCTCGGCCGTGCAGTCGATGAACGCGACGTCCTCGATCGTCTCGCCGTCGGCCCAGATGTAGAACATCCCATTTCCGCCGGCCCGGTAGAGCTGACCGTCGGGACCGCGGCTTGTGGCGGTCACCTCCTCGACCACGACCCGGCTCACCTTGACGAGGACCCCGCCGCTGCCCATGATGGTGAAGCCGCGGAGGTGGACGTCGGGCTGGGTCACGCTGACCGGCTTCCATGGGCTCTGGTCGTTGATCATGACCAGCCGGGTGGCGTCCTGTCCGGCCCCGAGCAGCTCCGAGTTTCCGTTCGGGAAGACGCTGTCCGAGCAGTTGAACGTCCCGGCCGTCAGCTGCACCGTGCCCATGTCGCCGGGGAGGCTGTTGAACGCGTCGTTGATCTCGATCTGATCGGCGACGCCGTCGCACCGGAAGTCGGCCGCGGCCCGATCGGCCGCGCTCGCGTCGGCCGCGGCGACCACGAGCGTGGCTGCCGAGGCCGCCGGCGCGAGGAACGCGGCGACGAGAAGGAGGAACAGGAGGAGACGGGTCGGGGAGAGGGGGCGCATGCTCAAAGAGAATACTCTCCGACTCATAATAACCATACGGCCCCTACCGCGATGCGCGGCGGATCGCCCGCTCGATCGCGGCCTCGAGCTCCGCGATGGAGTAGGGCTTGGGGACGACCCCCACGAACCCGTGAGCCGCCGGATCGGCCATCGCCGGGTCGTCGGCGTGCCCGCTCGATACGAGGGCGCGCACGCCGGGGTCGAGGCGGCGGAGGACCTCGATCGCCTCCCGCGCCCCGGTCCCCCCGGGGACGGCGAGGTCGAGCACGATCACGTCGTACGGGACGCCGCGGGCGATCGCTGCGCCGTACGCGGCCACGGCCTCGCGCCCGTCCCCGACCTCCGTCACGAGAAAGCCGCGCCGCCGGAGCATCAGGCCCATGACGTCGCGGATCGCCTCCTCGTCGTCCATGAAGAGGACCCGGCCGCGGGTTTCGTTCTCGGGATTCGGTGCAGGCATCTGAGGACCGCCGTCTGTCTTCCGCCGGCGCGTGGCGGGCTTGGGGTTGGGAGCGCCCCGGGTGAGGGCGAGCCGCTCATTCCGTCCCCTACCGTCTTTGAAATCGTATCTTATATATTGTCGTCGGCGGAAGTACCATTGACCAGCCCATGCACCTCTCACGCAGGTTCGCCCTCCTCTGCCTCGCGGCTCTCGTTCTCACGGCTGGCTGCACGGTCGGCGAGGCCGCGTTCGACCCCGTCGTGTACGACCACGGGAACCTGACGGTCGGGGTCACGACGGGCGTGCCGATCGTCCACGCGGACCTGCAGGTGGCCGTCTCGGCCCTGGACGGACTCGGGCAGCACGAGGTCTTCGCCGAGGCGCGATATGCGGATCTCGCGGCGGGTGCGAACAGGTTCACGTACGCAGTCGCGCTCCCCGACGGTGCCTACCGGTGCTACCTCTACCTCTACGACGGCCAGCAGCGGCGGGGCGCGGTCATCAGGGAACTGACGGTCCGTGGGGGGACCGGCCGTGCGTGAACTCGTCCGGGCGGCGCGCGGAGAGGAGACGGTCGATCTCGCCATCCTGAACGCCGCCGTCTTCAATCCGTTCCTCGGCGAGTGGGAGGAGACCGCGCTCGGAATACATGATGGGCGGGTGCTCGGGCCCGGGCGGTACCGGGCGCGGCGCGAGCTCGACCTCGGCGGGGCCCGGGTCGTGCCGGGATTGATCGACCCCCATGTCCATATCGAGTCCTCCCTGCTCTCGCCGTTCGAGTACGCCCGTCTGGCCGCGACGCATGGCACGACCACCGTGGTCGCGGACCCCCATGAGATCGCGAACGTGCTCGGCGTGCCGGGGATCGAGTACATGCTCGCCTGCCGGCCGCACCTGCCGATCGACCTGCTGCTGACCCTGCCGTCCTGCGTGCCGGCCACGCCGGCCGACGTCGGCGGAGCGGTGATCGAGGCCGGCGAGCTCGCGCCACTCGCGGATCGGGAGGGCGTGGTCGGCCTTGGCGAGGTGATGAACGTGCCCGGGCTCATCGGCGGCGACCCCGACCTCGCCGCGAAGGTCGCCCTCCTCCGGAACGTGGACGGCCACGCCCCTGGGCTCGGCGGGCTCGACCTGAACGCCTACGTGCTCGCGGGGGCCCAGAGCGAGCACGAGGCCGCCACGGCCGCCGAGGGGCGCGACCGGCTTGCGCGCGGCATGTACCTCTTCCTGCGCGAGGGCTCGACCGAGCGGAACCTCGCGGCCCTTCTCCCCCTCGTGACGCCGGCTACGGCTCCCCGCTGCGCGTTCTGCACGGACGACCGGCACGCGGACCTGATCCGCCGCGACGGGCTGATCGACGACTGCGTCCGCCGCGCGATCGACGGTGGGCTCGAGCCCGAGCTCGCCCTGCGGATGGCCACGCTCTCGGCCGCCGAGCGCTTCGGTCTCGCCGACCGCGGGGCCCTCGCGCCGGGGCGGCGGGCGGACCTCTGCGTGCTCGAGCCGGGCGACGGCTTCGCGATCGCCCGGACCTTCGTCTGCGGGAAGGAGGTCGTCGACCAGGGGCCGACGCCCACCCCGGTCCCTCCGCCGGCGCGGCCCATGCGGTGCCGGGTGCCGGTCGCGGGCGAGCTCGTTCCGGTCGTCGACGGGTGCGCCCGCGTGATCGAACTCGTGCCCGGGCAGATCCGGACGCGGGCCGTCGACCTTGCCGTGCAGGCGGGCTCGCTCCCCGATACCGCTCGGGATCTGCTACCCGCCGCCGTCTGCGACGCGTACCGCGGCACGGGCACCGGAGTCGGCATCGTCCGGGGCTTCGGCCTCGTTCACGGCGCCATCGCCTCCACGGTCGCCCACGACGCCCACCAGGTGGTCACGGTCGGCGCCGAGCCGGCGGCGATGGCCGCGGCCGTCGGGGCCGTGGTCGCGAGCCGCGGCGGGCTCGCGGCCGTCGGGCTCGGCGAGACCACCCTGCTGCCGCTCCCGGTGGCCGGGCTCATGTCCGACCGACCGTACGACGAGGTCGCGGACGGCCTCGACCGCCTCGCCGCGCACGCGGCCCGGCTCGGCGCCGTGCCCGACGCCTTCATGCACCTCTCCTTCCTCGCCCTGACCGTTATCCCCGAGCGGCGCCTGACCGAGCGGGGGGTCTTCGACCACGCCGTGTTCGGCGACGTTCCACTCGCCTGCTAGACCGGCCGGGGAACCGGGTCATGGCCGTGGGTCGCGGTCAGCCCCTTCAGTCCGAAGAAGTATCCGACGTTCACGACGACCGGGACGATGCGGAGGAGAGTCCGGGCGAGCGTCCGGGTCTCAGAAGAGACCGTCCGCAGCGAGCTCGTCGAGGAGCGCGACCACCTCGTCCTCGGTGAGGTCCCGCCACGCCCGGTACGCCTCGGCCACGGCGAACCGGTCCCCGCCCCGGACATTCGGGCAGATCACCGCGTCGGAGACCTCCGCGACCACGGCCACGGTCCGGTCGTGGCCGGTCGGGACCACGGTCACGAGCGGTCCGGCGCCCGCGGCCCGGAGGGCGGCGATGACCACGAGGGCAGTGGACCCGCCGGCAAGGCCGTCGTCCACGACGAGAATGCGCCGGCCGCTAAGGTCGGGCATAGGCTGTCCCCCGAGAAAGCGGGCGAGCCGCTCGGCGACCGAGGCCCGGGCCTGTTGAATCTGAGCCTCGACCGCGGCCGACCCGAGGCCGAGGGCGGCGATCAGCTGGCGGTCGAGGATGACGCGCCCGTCCCAGGCGACCGCGCCCATCCCGAACTCGGTGTTGCCCGGCACCTGG
Organism: Methanomicrobiales archaeon; assembly: GCA_017883495.1. Taxonomy (GTDB): domain Archaea; phylum Halobacteriota; class Methanomicrobia; order Methanomicrobiales; family Methanospirillaceae; genus UBA288. The sequence goes on from JADGNL010000071.1 coordinate 6,026, forward strand.
ACCTTTCTCGCGACCAGGAGCAGAATGGGCAGGGCGAACTCTCGCGCGATCGGCCCGGCGACGGAGACGCCGCCGGAAGGAATCGCGCCGCAGAGCGCGCCCTCGTACAGGTCGGGGTGCTGTCGGAGAAGGGTCGCACAGGCCCTGCCGGCCTCGTCGCGGTCCGAAAAGACGCCCCGCCGGCCGGCGAGCGACGGATCCTGGTAGATCGGCCCCATGATGCGCGTTCCAACGGACGCGGGGGATAAAAAGGTATCTGGGTCGAAACCCGGGGGCCGCGGCATCGCCCCGGCCACAGCGGTCCGCCCGTGCTTCAGGTCTTGTTCGCCGCGGGGACGGTCGCGTTCGCCGTCGCGTTCGCGGTGAGGTTCGGCGCGTAGTTGTTGTTGATCTTCAGGATCGTGTTGTTCATGGTCGGCGCGGCAGTCCCGTTCGGCGTCGCGTTGCCTGCCGGGGGCGTGGTGGTGCATCCGGCCACGCAGAACATCCCGACGGCCGCGAGGCAGACGAGGCAGAGGATCGTGTAATTTCTCGGTGACATAGCTCTCCATCCGGTGCCCGTCGTCCGCGGCGGGCATCCCTTTAAAAATTGCTCGGACGAGGCTTTATGTATTATGATTCTCATCGCAATCGACGGCCGGGTTCCGCCGCCGTTTGGCGTCAGCGGGGCTCGAAATCCGCCTCGATCTCGGCCCGCGGCAGGGCCGCGCCCCGGACGCGAAGGTGCCACCGGACCGTCTCGAGCCGGAGAACCCGGCACGACGGGAAGAGGGCGGCGATCTCGTCCCCGGTGAAGTAGTGCGTGAGTACGCCCGTGCGCCGCAGGCGCGACCCCTCCTCGACCTCGAGGCCGGTCTCGGCGCGGAGATCTTCGCGCGAGAAGACGCGGAGGTGGAGATGCCCTCCGGGGGCGGTCACGCGCACGGCCTCTTCCGCCATCGACCGGCGATCGGCCGCGCGCCCGTGGCCCAGGACATGGAGAAGGAGGACCGCGTCGAACGAACGATCGCGGAACGGCAGACGCCGTGCGTCGCCACAGACAAGCAGGCGAGGGAGACGTCCAGCGGGCGGGTGGCAGAGGGCGAGCGCGGCCGGCGCGCGATCGAGGCCGACGGCGATGCAGGGCAGGGCGCCGAGCGCCGCGAGGGTCCGGCCGTCGCCGCAGCCGAGCTCGAGGACTCGAGCGCCGTCGGGAAGCGGCGGCAGGCGGACGCCGCCGCCGTAGAGCCGGCCGCGCTGCCGGTAGTCCCGGTCCCAGCCCCAGTCGTCCATTGAGAAAACATTGGCGCCGCTGAGCGTATGTGTATTGGTGCGGTGGGACCAATGCTGTTAGACTGCCGTAGCGGTGCCGGCTCGCCTTCGCTCCGCTGCTCGGCAGCAACGGGGAAGGGGCTCGTACCCTCTCCCCCCTCGGCCCTTTGCGCCTCGCC
>JADGNL010000072.1 GCA_017883495.1 Methanomicrobiales archaeon
ATACGAGCGACGCGGAGCGCGCCGTCGTCCGGATCATCAGCGATCTGAAGGAGCTCGGCCTCCTCTCGCGGCCGTACCGGGCCTCGGCCTCGCCGAACTGGACGATGTGGCCGCGCATGGCCGCGGCGAGCTCGGGCAGGCGCGCACCGGGCGGGAGGTCGAGCGGCCCGTCGAGGCCGTAGACCTTGAAGTTGTACCGGTGGGTCTGCCCGCTCGGCGGACAGGGCCCGCCGTAGCCGATCCGGCCGAAGTCGTTCGTCCCCTGCCTGGCGGCGACCGGGAAGGTCGTTTCCGGCTCCTTCGGGATGTTCTCGGGCACGGTGGTGACCACCTCCATATTCCAGCAGAGCCAGTGCACGAAGGTTCCGCCGCGCGAGTCGGGGTCGTTCAGAACGATCGCGATGACGCGGACGGTGTCGTCGTATCCCCGCACCTCGATGGCGGGCGAGATGTCGGATCCGTCGCAGGTGTAGTCGGGGGGAAAGTGCGTGATCGGGAGCTTGACCGTGAGCGGATTCATATCGATTTCTCCAGCAGCACCTGCACCCCGGAGCGGATAAACCTGATGCCTCTCCGAGCCGGTGAACGCAGACACGGGGCCGTCTCCGGCCGTCGCCTGCGGAGGCTCGAGTGCGCGTGAACTTCCGGCGGGCCCGCGGCACCGCGAACACGGAGGCGGCCCTCGCGGCCGCGCTCGAACGCGACGGGCGCACCCTCCGCGGCACGAGCGCCCCCACGGGCGACGTCACCTGCTACTCGCTCAACGTCGCGAACGCCCCGGCCCTGATCGCGGAGATGGCCGGTGCCGGCTGTATCACAATCGCGGGCGGGCCGTATGCCTCGGGCTGCTGGGAAGAGGTCGCCCGGGCCGCGGACTATATCGTGGTCGGCGAGGGCGAGCGGACCCTTCCCCGCCTCCTCGACGCGATCGAGGCCGGGTCTACGGCCCCCATCCCCGGGACGGCCACGGCCGCCGGCGGGTTCGTGCCCACCGACCACGCGGTCAGGCTCGACGCCTACCCTCCATTCTCCCACAGGAAGGGCTACATCGAGTGTTCGCGCGGATGTCCGCACGCCTGCGCGTACTGCCAGACGCCCCGCCTCTTTCCCGGCGGGATGCGGCATCGTTCGATCGATGCCTGTGTCGAGGCCGCGCGGGCGCTCCCCGACGTTCGCTTCGTCACCCCGAATGCGTTCGCGTACGGCTCGGACGGACGGACGCCGCGATTCGAGAAGGTCCGGCGCCTCCTCGAGGCGCTGGGGCGGGAGAACGCGAGGATCTGGTTCGGAACCTTTCCGAGCGAGGTGCGGCCCGAGTTCGTCACGGACGAGGCCCTCGAGCTCGTGCGCGAGGTCTGCGCGAATGCCCGGCTCCACTTCGGCTTCCAGTCGGCCAGCGACCGCGTGCTGGCGGCTCTCGGGCGCGGACATTCGGTCGCCGACGGTCTCGCCGCCGTCGATCGGGTCCTCGACCACGGCTTTGTGCCCGTCGTGGACCTGATCCTCGGGTTTCCGTTCGAGACCGACGACGAGCAGGAGGCGACCCTCGCCCTCGCGGAATATCTCGCCGGACGCGGGTGCCGGGTCCACGCCCACCGGTTCACGCCGCTCCCCGGGACTCCGCTCGCGAAGCATCCGGCCCGGGCTCTCGTACCCACGGCACGGCGACGCCTCGGACGCCTCGCGCTCGACGGAAGACTGACCGGATCGCTCTCGGATCTGGGTTAAGGTTTTGTAGACGCCGCCCGAATACTAGAGGAGTATGATGGATGTCCTCCTGATCGCGGATCTCCACGGAAACTTCGGCAAGATCGAGAACTTCCTCGACCTGCATGCCGACGCCATGATCGTCGCCGGAGATATCACCAACTTCGGCCCGATCGACACCGTGGACGGGCTCTTCTCCCGGATCGATATTCCCTGTTTCGCGGTCCAGGGGAACTGCGACCCCCGCGAGATCATGGACGTGCTCGAGCACTCGGACGCGGTCCTGCTCCACGGTTCCCGCCTCTCGCTCGGCCGGATCACGTTCGCCGGTCTCGGCGGCTCGAACCCGACCCCGTTCGGAACGCCGTTCGAGCTCTCCGAAGAGGAGATCGACCGGGTTCTCTCGTACGCGGTCAAGTCCATGGAGCGGACGGTCCACAACGTCCTCGTGACCCATTGCCCGCCAATGGGCGCCCTCGACGAGGTCGACGGCCAGCACGTGGGCTCGACCTCGGTCCGGAACCACATGAAGGCCTTCGACCTGGTCTGCTGCGCCCATATCCACGAGCAGCGCGGCGTGACCGAGCTCGAGGGCGTGAAGATCGTGAACCCGGGCATGGCCGCGGAAGGCCACTGCGCCCTGATTCACTTCGGCGACACCGCAAAGGAGATCGGGATCGAGCTGCTGACGGTCTGATCCCGGCCCACTGCGCGGGAAAAAAATAGAGAACTCACACTCTTTTCGAGATCATTCTTCCCAGCGCCGGCTCTCGCCGGACGATAGGAGCGGTGCGGGAGGAGAGTCTTTCAGGTCGTCGTCCGGCCCTCGCTGGCCCCGAGCACGAGCTCGAGGTACGAGGCCGTGATCGGCTCGCCCGTGATCCCGACGGACCGGGCGATCGCGTGGACCCGCTCCTCGACCGTCTCGTCGCCGACCTCGCCGATGATCTCGACCTCGGCGAACGTCCCGAGAGACTCGACCTCGTCGAGCGCGATCGAGGCGCCCTCGAGGGACCAGAGCTCGCGCCGTTTCCGGACGACCGCAGTCCGCCGGAACCCGAGCCGGTCGAGAACGGCCTCGAGGACGTGCCCGTCCTCGACCGCGAGGTTCAGCTCCTCGCGCGCCTTGAGCCGGGTACCGGCGATCTTGGCCCCCTTGTAGGTCATGACCGCGCGCTCCCCGGCGTACCGGACGCGCAGGGCCTCGTCGGTCACGGCGAAGTCGCGGGCAGGGTGGTTGTAGTAGACGTCGTGCTCCTCGCGTGCCTCGTCGTGCCGCGCTCCGCGTGCCCGCAACGCCTCGCGGACCGGGCCGAGGTCATCGACCTTCGCTTTCAGTTCGAACTCGATCATCCTATGGCACAGCTATGCACGTCACGAGGGGATGTGTCTTGCCGTTCGCGGGGCAGCCCGGCGGCCCTTGCGGGGACCATGCTCCCTCGTCAAAGCTTATCTGCGATGCTTGTGACTTAATATAGAAAGGTGACACAGTGGCGATAACCGAGGGCGACTATATCCGGCTCGAATACACGGGCTCGGCGGACGATATCGTTTTTGACACCACCAGTGCCGAGGCGGCGAAGGAGGCGGGGATCGAGAACCCGTCCGCGACGTACGGCCCGATCCTGGTGCGAGTCGGCAGCGGGCACGTGATCCCGGGCCTCGACGAGGCGATGGTCGGTCGCGAGGCCGGCGAAGAGGGCGAGATCGAGGTGCCGCCCGAGAAGGGCTTCGGCGAGTACGACCGCGAGCAGGTCCAGGGCGTGCCGCTCAAGCAGTTCGGCGAGAAGGTCCAGGTCGGCTCCCGGGTCAAGAACGATAACCGCGAAGGGGTCGTGCGCGACATCATCGGTTCGCGCGCCATCGTCGACTACAACAACGAGTTCGCGGGCAAGACCCTGCACTACACGTTCCGCATCGTCGAGGTCGTCGAGAACGAGCTCGAGCGGGCGAACGGACTGGTCCGGCTCTTCTCGGGGCGCGAGCTTCCGTCCAAGCTCAGGAGCGGCGTGCTGACCTTCGAGCTCCCGGCGGGAATCTCGTACGACCGCCGGTGGATGCTCTGGAAGCCGACGATCGTCCGCGACATCCTCGAGGCCGCACCCTCCGTGAAGGAGATCCGCATGCTCGAGACCTTCAAGCGGCCCGAGCCCGCACCTGAGCCGACACCCGAGCCGGCGGCGGAAGAGGCACCGGCCGAGTAACCGGGACCCGCCGGGCGGCGTCATTGCCCGGCGACCATCACCGTTTTTCCGTTCGGTTCACAGGGCGACGGCTTCCGTTCCGGAGTCACCGCGTATCGAAAGCGGACGCAGCCAGAGGGCTGAATGCGACCCGCGACCCACCTCCGGGATGGAGCAGAAGGGCTAAATCCGGGACGCCCGAGATAGAGAGCACCGGAGTAGATCGACCGTGGATTACGAGATGGAATACGACACCCTGCCGCCCGAGTGGACGCAGGAGGGCGTGGAGTTCGAGAAGACCCCGACGATTCCGACCGCCGAGGAGATCCTCGACGTGTCGTTCCGGCGGGCCGCGGCGAAGCGGAAGGAGAAGCACAACAAGGACCGGGCGAACGAGGAGTTCGTCCGGGCCGTGACGGCCGCTGTCCACGACCGGCTGGTCTCGATCCTGCAGCGGTTTCCCGACATCAACACGCTGCCGCCGTTCTACCAGCACATGGTCGAGATCCTGTATGGCATCGACCGGATGAAGAAGGCGCTCGGGGCCGTGGGCTGGGCCGCATGGCACGTGCGCGAGAAGGGCTTCTCCATCGCCTCGAAGATGCGCCGTGCCGAGGACATCACGGCCCAGCGTCGGCGGGCCGTGGCCCGCATCTCCTCGATCGTCCACCAGATCGACCCCGAGCTCCGGTTCCTCAACGACGCCCGGAACGTGCTCCGGAAGCTGCCGCACGTCTCGGACGAGTTCACGGTCGTCGTGGCCGGATACCCGAACGTGGGCAAGTCCTCGTTCATCCGCGCGGTCTCGTCGGCCGCGCCCGAGGTGGCCGGCTATCCCTTCACGACAAAAGGCGTGATCATCGGCCACCGCGAGACGCCGCTCGGCCGGATCCAGCTCGTGGACACGCCCGGGATCCTCGACCGGCCGGCCGAGGACCGGAACCCGATCGAGCGGCAGGCGCTTGCGGCTCTCATGGACGTGGCCGACGTCTGCCTCTTCGTGCTCGACCCGAGCGAGCACTGTGGGTACCCGATCGCCGAGCAGTATCGTCTGCTCGAGGAGGTCCGCACGCTCGTCTCGGTCCCGATCATCGTCGTCTCGAACAAGGCCGACATCGCGCGGGCCGAGGAAGGGCTCGTCATGTCCACCGCGACGGGCGAGGGGGTCGACGAGGTGCTGGCGGCCCTGATGGAGTACTACCGGCCGCCGGCGCTGTGGGAGGAGCCGGTGCCGAGCGAGCCGGCAGCGGACGCGGGCGATCGGTCATAGGCCGACATCTCCCTTTTCCTGGACAGGGTTCTCAGACCCTCCGGCATTCTTCGGCACGAAGCAGCAAAGACGGCTCATTTTTCACAGGACACGGGCGTCTGAGCCTGTCCGAAGATATGGGGGTGGACCTAGCCGCCCATTGTGACATCCTGGCTGCTGTACCACTGCAGTGCGTCGTAGAAGTGCCCCATCTCGAAGTCGGGCCACAGCGCGTCCACGACAAAGAGGTCCGCGTACGCGGACTGCAGGGGCAGGAAGCCGCTCAACCGGCTCCTCCCGCCCCATCGAATTATCAGGTCGATCCGGGAGACATGTCGCGAGCCGATGAGGTCGAGCGGATCCCCCCCCATGCCGGCCGCGTGCGCCCGGGCCGCCTCGGCCACGTCCCACTTCCAGCTGTAGCTGACGAGGAGGTTGAGGCGCCTCCTCCGAGCTCTGCCCTCCTCCGGCACGGTGAGATGCTCGAGCCCCTCGGGAAAGACGGTGGAGCCGGTATCGCCGACGAGGAGCACCGAGGCGTCCTGGTTCTCGACCCAGTCGATGAACTTGACGAAGGCGGCCTTGAAGGCCTCGACCTGGTCCCGGGGCCGATGCGTGTTCTCCTTCGTGAAGATGTAGGTCGAGACCTCCTCGATGCCGAGGTCCCATACGACGTCGAAGAGCTGTTTTCCGGGCTCGATGCCGTGATCGTACCCGGCCGACTTGGGAAGCCCACGCGCCACGGCCCACCGCCGGTTGCCGTCGGGGATGATGCCCAGGTGGGTCGGGATGCGCGAGCCCTTCGAGGGCAGAAGGCCCGTGGCGG
>JADGNL010000073.1 GCA_017883495.1 Methanomicrobiales archaeon
ACACCGAGGCCATTGTCGCGGTCCAGCAGGGGATCCGCTGGACGTACCGCGAACTGAAGGAGCGGGCCGAAGCCCTCGCCCGCGGCCTCATGGCGCTGGGCGTCGATAAGGGCGACCGCGTCGGGCTCTGGATGATGAACTACGCCGAGTGGATCGTCACCCAGGTCGCGACCGCGAAGATGGGCGCGGTCCTGGTCAACATCAACCCGGCCTACCGGACGTACGAGCTCGAGTACGCCCTCCGGCAGTCCGAGGTCCAGACGCTGATCGTGCAGGGCCGCTTCAAGACCTCGGACTACGTCGGGATGTTCTACGAGGCCTGCCCCGAGGCGTACGACTGCAAGGCCGGCCGGATCGAGTCCGAGAAGTTCCCGTTCCTGAAGAACGTGATCTTCGCCGGAGACATCCCGTACAACGGGATGTTCCTCTGGGACGAGGTGATCCGCCGGGGCGAGGGGGTCAACGACGACGAGCTCGCCGAGCGGGGCATGTCCCTCGACTTCGACGACCCGGTCAACATCCAGTACACGAGCGGCACCACGGGCTTTCCGAAGGGCGTCGTATTGAGCCACCACAGCGTCATGAACAACGGCTACATCATCGCCGAGGGCATGCGCTTTACCGAGAAGGACCGGCTCTGCATCCCCGTGCCGTTCTACCACTGCTTCGGCATGGTCCTCTCGAACATGGCCTGCATGACCCACGGCTCGACCATGGTCCTGCCGTCGCCGGCCTTCGACGCCGAGACCGTGCTCCGGACCATCCAGGACGAGGGGTGCACGGCCGTTCACGGCGTCCCGACCATGTTCATCGCCGAGCTCGCCCATCCCAACTTCCCGAACTACTACCTCGGCACGCTCCGGACGGGGATCATGGCCGGTTCGCCCTGCCCCGTCGAGGTGATGAAGCAGGTCAACACGCGCATGAACATGTCCGAGATCGTGATCGTGTACGGCCAGACCGAGACCGCGCCCGGGGTCACCATGACCACGACCGACGACCCCCTCGACCGGCGCGTCTCCACGGTCGGCCGGTCCTTCCCCCATACCGAGCTGAAGATCATCGACCCGGTCAGCGGAAAGATCCTCCCCCGCGGCGAGGTCGGCGAGATCTGCGCCCGCGGCTACATGGTCATGAAGTGCTACTACAACAACCCCTCGGCCACGCACCTGACCCTCGACCGGAACGGCTGGGTCCACACGGGCGACCTGGGGACCATGGACGAGGAGGGCTACTTCAAGATCGAGGGACGGCTCAAGGACATGGTGATCCGCGGCGGCGAGAACCTCTACCCCCGCGAGATCGAGGAGTTCCTCCACCACCACCCCAAGGTCAGCGACGTCTACGTGATCGGCGTTCCCGACGAGAAGTACGGCGAGGAGCTGATGGCCTGGGTCTCGCTCAAAGAGGGCGAGATCGCGACGCCGGATGAGATCCGCAGCTTCTGCGTCGGGAAGATAGCGCACTTCAAGATCCCGCGGTACGTCAAGTTCGTCGACGACTTCCCCATGTCGGTCTCGGGCAAGATCCAGAAGTTCAGGATGCGCGAGGTCTCGATCGCCGAGCTCGGCCTCGAGAGCGCGTCGCGGATCGAGACGGCGTAGCGCCCGGCGGGACGTCTTTTTTACGCTGCGGGTTGCCGGAGCACCCGGTCCGCGACCTCGCTCATCGAGAGGGCTTCGAAGCCGTACTCGTCGTGCAGGTCCCGGTACACCTCCAGGATCCGGCGCAGGATCCGGAGGTTCGCCTCCTGGTTCACTCCGAAGTTGTGGGGGTGCCACCAGATGTGGTAGCAGTAGCCGTCCCGGGCGGCGGCCCGCATCTCGTTCGCGATCCGCCGGATCCGCATGCCGTCGAGGGGCGCGGACCACCAGTACTGCGGGTAGAGGAAGCGCGAGGCCTTGACGTCGACCGGGACCTTCGCTCCGTTCCCGTCGGGCCGCACGATCCGGTTCCCCGTGAGGCTGACGAAGGCGTCGGCGTAGCGCAGGGCCCGGCGGAGCTTCGACTCCTCGTCCTCGTTCATGCCGCGGTACAGCCAGGACGAGGTGTTCCCGCGGTAGGCGCGGATACCCAGGTCGTGGCAGACCTCCAGGTAGTCGGGGTTGACCTGGTTCCTGGGGAAGACCAGGCTGCGCAGGTCGATCCCGTGCCGCCGGGCCGCGCGGCAGTTCGCCTCGAGGTCGGCCCGGAAGTCCTCGAGGGTCTGGCCCTCCTCGAGGCAGTAAAAGTGCGAGAAGGTGTGGCTCGCGACCTCCTGGCCCGGGTGGCGGAGGACCTCCTCGATCAGGCTCCCGCCGAAGTGGAAGGGGTCGAGGGACTCGTCCTCGCCGAGTTCGGCGAGCTCGGCGTAGGGGGAGAAGCGGGTGTTCGCGTAGTGCGGCTGCCGCTCGGGAAGGTTCGAGACGAGGCTCGACCGGTCCGAGTAGAAGAGGAAGCCCACGAAGGCCCAGGTGGCGTGGACGTCGAACTCGTCGAATAGGTCGAGCAGGCGGGGGACGACCTGGCGGTCCCCGAGAAGGTTCTCGCGGTAGTCCTGGAGCCGCCGCTTGTCCCGAACTCCCCAGAAGAGTTCGCAGTCGAGGGAGATCACGAACGAGCCCGCGGGCCCGCCGTCGGGTCGGGTTGCGACTTTATCCGCAGAGAGGGAGCGAGGGTGCATCACGTATCTATTTCACCTTATTCCGGCAGGATCGTCGCCCGATCTCCTCGATCATTCATTCTCTCCGTGCCCACATTATACCTTCTCCCCGGCGTCAGCCGGGACGAGGAGAGCGTGGCGGCGCGGCTGAAGCGCCTCCGCCGCCCCCACGGCAGCTCCGTCCGGGGCTCTCGATATCCTACGTCTCCCCGCGTGCGCGGGAGACGAGGCCGCTCGCGGCGCCGGCGGCGCCGGCGAGGGTCTCGTCCGAGCCGGGTATGATCCGCTCGTGCATCAGCACGCGGCCGGCGCAGAGCGTGGTCGTGACCGCGGCGCCGGGACAGGCGTAGACCGCGTTCGAGACCGCGCTGTGGAGTGGCGTGTTGCAGGGCGTCCGGGTCTCCAGCAGGATCAGGTCGGCCGGTGCCCCGACCGCGATGTGTCCGCCTCCAAACCCTAGGGCTGCGTGGGCATGTTCGGTCGCGAGCGCGAGGGCCTCGGGGGCCGGGAGGACGGTCGGGTCGCTCCAGGCGAACTTCTGGAGGAGCGCGGCTAGCTTCATCTCGCCGAAGAGGTCGAGGCCGTTGTTCGAGGCCGCGCCGTCCGTGCCGAGCGCGACGCGGGCGCCGGCGCGTCTCAGCGCAGGGTAGGGCATGGCCCGGCCCGTGGCGAGCTTCATGTTCGAGGCCGGGTTGTGCGAGACGGTCGCTCCCCGCTCGGCCATGAGTCGGCATTCGGCGTCGTCGAGCCAGCAGCCGTGGGCCGCGACCGTGCGCGGGCCGAGGAGGCCCGCCTCGTCGAGGAGCGCGGCCGGGCGCCGGCCCGTGGCCTTCACCGCGTCCGCCACCTCGGTCCCGGTCTCGGCGAGGTGGACGTGGACCCCGAGGCCGCGCTCCCTGGCGAGCTCAGCGCACCAGCGGAGCCCCTCGGCCGAGACCGTGTAGACCGCGTGCGGCCCGACGGCCGCGGAGATGCGCGGGTTCGCCATCCGGGCGACCGCGTCCACGAGCCCCTCCGTCACGCGGCACTCGTGCTCGCGCTTCTCCGGGTCGGAGAGGTCGATGAACCCGTAGCTGAGCTGGGCCCGGAGGCCGGCCTCGTCCACGGCGCGGGCGGCCGACTCCATGAAGAAGTACATGTCGTTGAACCCGACCGTGCCGGTCGCGACCATTTCCAGGCAGGCGAGGCGCGTCCCCCAGTAGACGTCGTCGGCGGTCAGGTGGGCCTCGAGCGGCCAGATCCGCTCGGCGAGCCATGGCTGGAGGAGCATGTCGTCCGCGTAGCCTCGCAGGAGGGTCATGGCCGCGTGCGTGTGGGTATTCACGAGCCCCGGCAGGAGGACCCGGCCGTGCCCCTCGATCGCGTGGTCGTACTCGTGGTCGTGCCCGGCGTTCTCGCCGATGGCGGCGATCGTGCCGTCGTCGCCGATGACGACGTCGACGATGCGATTGTCACGGCGCACGCCCCGGAGCAGGAGCGGCGACCGGGTCTCGAAGATCTCGGTATCCGGCGTCATGTCACAGTTCTCCGATCAGCCGCTGCACGATCCCGGCCATCCGGTCGGCGTTCGCGCGGGCCGCCTCGACGATTGCCTCGAACGAGAGGGGGCAGGTGTCGAGGCCGTGGGCGTAGTTCTCGACCGTGCAGAGCGCGGCCACCTCGAGCCCGAGCTCGTTCGCGAGCGCGGCCTCGGAGGCGCAGGTCATCCCGACCACGTCCGCGTACTGCGCGAGCGCCCGCACCTCGGCCCGTGTCTCAAGCCGCGGCCCCGGCGTCTGGACGTAGACGCCGCCGCAGTGCGCTCCGGGAACGAGCGCCGCGAGCCGCCGCGAGAGCGCGTCCGAGAATCCGGGGCAGACGTGGACGATCGCCCGGTCGTGGATCGTCGGCACGGACGTGGTCGTGGCATAATCGGCGGGAACGAGAAGAGAGCCGGGTGCGTGCTCGGTCCGGAGCGAGCCCGTCGACCCGATCAGGACGACGCGGTCCGCGCCGAGGAGCGCGAGCGCGGACAGGTTCGCCCGGTGGTTGACCCGGTGCGGCGGCCGGCCGTCGCCATGCCGGAGCAGGAGCAGG
>JADGNL010000074.1 GCA_017883495.1 Methanomicrobiales archaeon
AGATGCGGACGGGACTGCTCTGGGATGCGCCGGTCACCTTCCAGCGCTACGTGGAGGACTGCGGCGCGAGCTGCGAGCTGGTGACGCCGCAGCTCTGCGCGGCCCCGTTCTTCCGGGGGTCGTTCGGCGCTCTGATCGTCCCCACCGGTTTCGCGAACCCGGTGTATTCGAAGACCCTCGTCGCGCTCCGGGCCTCGGCGGACCGGGTCCGGCGGTACCTCGAGCGAGGCGGTGCCCTCATCGTCTTCGGGGCCGCGATCGACCGGCCCGACGCGTACGACTGGCTTCCGTTCCGGCTTGTCTACCGCCACCGGTACGGCCCCTGCCGGGTCGAGCCGGTCGAGCCCGGTCTCTTCGAAGCGCTCTTCGGCGGCTATGATACCGATGCCCTGGAGTGCGACGGCTGGTTCGAGGAGGCCGATGCCGAGGTGATCGCGACAGCCGCCGGTCGGCCCGTCGCCGTCGCCCGAAGGGTCGGCGTCGGCCTCGTGATCGCCACGACCGTCCACGAGTACCCGTCCCGGTCCTTTCTCGACGCCATCAGCGCCGATCGGGGAGAAAACTTATTTTAACTGTCCGTCAACGATCAGGACGAGAAGGTGAGCCCTTGGAGACGTACGAGATCTCCGCCGCGGCCGACGCCCGCGCACTCCGACCGATCATGATGGCGCTCCACGAGCTCCTCAACCGCCTGCCCGTGACCGCCCGATCCCGCGATCGTCCCGGGCTCCGGATCGAGGGAGGACAGGTCGTGGACGAGTCGTACTCGGGTCCCGTGCTCGAGGAGGTACTGGCGACGAACGAGACCCGGCGCGTCAGGCCGGGAACGGGGGTATACCGCGGCACGCCGGTCGTGGTCGTCCCGGTCCGCGACTCGACAGGAAGAGCGATCGCCGCGATCGGGGTGGTCGACATCACGGGGATCTTCGACCTCGCGTCCCTGATGGAGCAGCAGTCGGACCTTGTCCGCCAGGTCTGCGGTACGGGCTTCTGCCGGCAGGCGGGGCCGTCCGGGGAGCCCTCCCCATGAAGGAATCGCTCTACCGGACCATCCGTCTCCTCGAGGAGGCGGGCGGCCCGGTCTCGGGCGAGGTGCTGGCCGAGCGGCTCGGTGTGACGAGGGCAGCGGTCTGGAAGCAGATCCAGGAGCTCCGCGAGCAGGGGTACGGGATCCTCGCGTCGCAGAAGGACGGGTATACGCTTGTCCAGAGCAGTGGACGCCTCCTCCCGTATGAGGTCAAGAAGCACCTGAAGACGCGGGTGATCGGAAGGCAGATCACGTACCTTCCCACGACCCCGTCGACGAACGACGTGGCCCGATGGCTCGCCGCGGGCGGCGATCCTGCCATGCTCCACGGTACGGTCGTTATCGCCGAGGAGCAGACCGGCGGCGTGGGCCGGCTCAAGCGGGCGTGGGTCTCGCCCGAGGGCGGCGTCTGGATCACCATCATCCTGAAGCCGACCCTCCCGATCGACCACGTCTTCATGATCACCATGGCCGGCGCGGTCGCGATCGCGCGGGCGATCCGCCGCGAGTTCGATCTCGGCGCGATGATCAAGTGGCCGAACGACATCTACATCGGGGACAAGAAGGTCGCGGGCCTCCTGCTCGAGCTCGCGGCCGAGGCCGATACGATCCACTACTGCCTCCTCGGAATCGGGATCGACGTCAACATCGATCCGAGCGAGCTCTCGCCGGGACTGCAGCGGGCGGTCACGACAATCCAGGCCGAGCTTGAGCACGAGGTCGACCGGGCGAAGTTCCTTGCCCGGCTGCTTCGTGAATTCGAGCGTCACTACGATCTCCTCGAGTCGCAGGAGTACGACGCGATCCTGCGGGAGTGGCGGTCGATGTCCTGTACCCTCGACCAGCACGTCCACGTCAACACGCTCACGAAGTCGTTCCAGGGGGAGGCGATTGATATCGACGAGTACGGCGCCCTCCTCATCCGCAAGGAGAACGGCCGTGTCGAGCGGGTTATCGCCGGCGATCTCTCCCACCCCTGACCTCCTCCTTCTGACTTACCGCCGCGTCGGATGGTTTCATCTGGTTCGTCAACCAACTTTTTCGAGGAGGTTGACGATGTTCGGCGATGCTGCACGAGCCGAGCGGGCGGCCCTGACCGCGACCCTCGTGGCCCTGATCGCGGCCGGGGCCTGGGTCTCGATCCCGTTCGTGCCGGTCCCCCTGACCCTTCAGACCTTCTTCGTCCTGCTCTCGGGAGTGCTGCTTCGCCGCTGGGGTTTCCTCCCCCCGCTCTGTTACCTGGTCCTCGGCTCCCTCGGTCTCCCCGTCTTTCACAACGGCCTCGCCGGCGTCGGCGTCCTCTTCGGTCCTACGGGCGGGTTCATGGCCGGGTTCGTGGCCGCGGGATTTGTCGCGGGCCTCGCGTACGAACGCCGCGAGCGGTCGGTTCGCATGGTGGGCCTCGTCCTCGCGGGGCTTGCCGTGTACGCGTTCGGAGCGGCCTGGCTCACCGCCTCTACCGGGATGCCGATCACGGCCGCCGTCGCTGTGGGCGCGCTCCCGTTTCTTCCCGGGGACGCACTCAAGACCGCTGCGGCATACGTGCTCGGTAAACGGTTCGAGGCGCCATGATCGAACTCGACGGCGTCTCGGCCCGAAACCTCAGGGTGGCCGAGCTCGCGATCCCGCCGGGGCTGACCGCCGTGATCGGCACGAACGGGGCGGGCAAGACCACGCTCCTCGAGCTCTGCTGCGGCCTCCTCCTCCCCGACGAGGGCTCCGTGCTCGTCGACGGCCGGCCCCCTCGGGAGACGGACGCGGCCCTCGTCCCGGCCTTTCCCGGGCCGTCCCTCCTCTTCTCGCGGGTGGCGGACGAGGTTGCCTCGAGCGCCCGCTTCGCCGGCCTCGCCCCGGGTACGGTGGCTACTCGCGTGGCGGAAGCGGCCGATGCCGTCGGCGCCCGACGCCTGCTCGATCGATCCACCCGATACCTCTCGGGCGGCGAACGATTCGTGGTCTCTCTGGCGGCTGCTCTCGCAGGCCGCCCCGCCGTCCTCGTCCTCGACGAGTTCGACGGCGCGCTCGACCGCGAGAGCCTGGCCGGCCTCCTCCCGGCCATCCGCGCCGCAGGCGCCCGGTACGTCCTCTGGTCCACGCACGACGCGGAGCTCGCGGCCCGCGCGGACCATGCAGTCGCGCTCGAATCCGGGAGGGTCGCCGCAACGGGGGACGCGGCGCTCACGTACTTCGACGTATGGGAGGCGGTAGGATGACAGCCGTCAT
>JADGNL010000075.1 GCA_017883495.1 Methanomicrobiales archaeon
ACGTCTGCACGCGCGTGGGCACCCCGGTCTACGACGCCCACCTGATCGACGTCGGGCGCGGGTTCGAGGCCCACGACAACGCGAACCTGCAGGAGAACGCCGAGACCTCGCACAAGAAGAAGGCCGACAAGATCTCCAAGGAGCAGTACCTGCTCCAGCTCCCGCCCGAGATCGCGGACCACCACCTCTCGGGCGACCTGCATATTCACGACCTCGAGTACTTCGGCACGCGTCCCTTCTGCCAGGACTGGGACCTGCGCTACTTCCTCTACTACGGCCTGATGCCCGACGGCAACGGGACCAAGGCCTCGGTCGCGGGCCCGGCCAAGCGGGCCGAGGTGGCCGTGCTCCACGCGGTGAAAGCGCTCGGCTCGGCCCAGACGAACTTCGCGGGCGGGCAGGGCTACTACAACTTCCTGACCTTCCTCGCGCCGTACCTCGAGGGGATGCCGTACGACGAGATCAAGCAGCTGATGCAGATGTTCGTCTACGAGATGACGCAGATGATGGTCGCGCGGGGCGGCCAGCTCGTCTTCTCCTCGGTCCAGCTCTCGCCGGGCGTGCCCGCGCTCTGGAAGGACAAGCCCTGCGTGTACAAGGGCAAGGTCTGGGACGGCGAGCAGGCCCCGCACCGGTGCTACGGCGAGTTCGAGCGCGAGGTCCGGCTCCTCTTCCTCGGGCTGATGGACGTCATGCTCGAGGGCGACGCCTGGGGCAAGCCGTTCAACTTCCCCAAGCCCGAGATCTCGATCGAGCCCGACTTCATGTCCGAGGACGAGGCCTTCAACGGAGCGCACCCGGACCTGCCGACGTACCGCGAGCTCTACCTCCGATCATTCGAGCTCGCGTCGAAGTTCGGGACGCCGTACTACGACAACCAGCTCCCCGCGTACCGCGGCGCGGGCAAGGGGATCTCCTGCTACCAGTGCTGCGCGTACCAGTTCTCGAGCCTGGCGGAGAACGACTCGGGCTTCGACGACAAGCTCTACTTCAGGGACGGCAAGCACTTCTCCATGGGCTCCTGGCAGGTGGTCTCGGTCAACTGTCCGCGGGCCGCGTACATCGCCGAGGGCTCGGACGACCGGCTCTTCGCCGAGCTCAAGGGGCTGATGGACAAGGCCGTCGAGACCTTCCGGATCAAGCGGCGCTGGATGAACATCGTCCGCGGCAACGGCCGGATGCCGTTTGCCATGCAGCGGCCGAAGGACCCGAACACGGGCGACCGCGGGGCCGTCGCGGTCGACCTCGACCCGCTGGTCTACACCATCGGGGTGGTCGGGGTCAACGAGATGGTCCAGCACCACTGCGGCTCGCAGCTCCACGAGACCCGCGAAGCGTTCAAACTCGCCGTCCGCGCCATGACCGAGCTCGAGCTCTACGCGCGCGAGCTCTCGGCGAAGCACGGCATGGAGATCGCGCTCGCCCGGACGCCGGCCGAGACTACCGGGCAGCGGTTCGCGGTCGCGGACCTGCTCGACCGCCGCTTCCGGCCGCACGCGGTCAAAGTGATCAAGGGCGACCTCGAGGACGGGCTCCGCCGGCTCGGGACCTCGACGGACCTGCCGATCTATTACACGAACGGCACGCACGTCGCCCCCGGCGCGCCCGTGCCGCTGACGAAGCGGATGGAGCTCGAGCACGTCTTCTTCCCGATCGTGGACGGCGGGAACATCTTCCACATCTGGCTCGGCGAGCGCCGGCCCGATCCCCGCGGGCTGATGGAGATGGCCTTCAACCTCTGCCGCAAGACCCAGATAGGGTACTTCGCCTTCACGCGCGATCTGACGGTCGGGCTCCGCCAGTTCCGCGAGCACCGGCCCGACTCCCGGCTCGAGTCCTTCGGCCTCGTCGACGCCCGGGCCGAGGTGTGACCGCCGCGGCGAGCCCGGTGTGCAGGCGGAGACGGACTCCCGGACCAGGCTCGCCCGCCGGGATCACTGCATATGGAAATATAGAACGGGCACCGAGATCCTATCCGGTGGTGGAAGACGCATGGAGTCGTTACGGGAAGACGAACGGATCATCGTGCAGGACGCTGCGAGGTCGGACTTCTTCGGGAAGGGTACGCTGTACCTCACGACCCGCCGGCTGGTCTTCGAGGTCCCCGCCGGGGGGCTCCTCTCCCGCTCCTCAGAGACGAGGATCGATCAGCCGGTCGACTCCATAGGCTCGTTCGGCGTCGCTGGCCGGAAATCCCTGGAAGTCCACTTCGAGGGAAATATGGAACCCTCCACTCTTCATGTCGATAACCCTGAGAAGTGGGAGACCGCTATCACGGCCGTGAAAGTGATGAGCGGCGAGACGTAGCCCGGACTCTCGCCCGGCGAGATCGCGGTGCGAACGCGGATGCCGCCCGCGTTCGCGGCCGCCGCCCTCGAGGGTCGGTCCACCGATGGGGGTGCACGGACATGAATGAGACCTCCCGGAGCTGCGGTATGCCGCTCGAACGGGCGCTGCGATGGTGACGGCCTTCACCGTGACCCTGCCGCGCTGGCGGTGAAGAGGCCGGCCCTCCATACCTATTTTCCGGACCGGCGACCGCTTCCCGGACTGACCGGGCTCCGCAAACTACTTGCCGGCCCGCGGGGATAGGTCCGCTTCGTCCATGGGCCGCACGGGGCCGGAGACCGTTCCCGCGGAGCCCGGACGCGATGGAGATTGGTATGAACGGATATGCAGGAACGCTCCTGTACGCGGACCTCTCCCGCGGCACACTCGAGAAGCGGCCGTATCCGCCCGAGCTGCAGCGCCTGTACCTCGGGGGACGGGGTCTCGGCGTCAGGCTCGTCAGCGATATGGTCGCCCCGGACACGGACCCGCTCTCTCCGGAGAACGTCGTCGTCCTGGCCACCGGCCCCCTCACCGGCTCCGGCGTCCCGCTCGGAGCCCGGCACCAGTTCGTCTCGAAGTCGCCCCTGAACGGCACCCTCTGCTCCTCGGACAGCGGAGCCTTCCTCGGCCACCAGCTCAAGCTCGCGGACTTCGACGCGGTCGTGGTCAGCGGCCGGGCGGAGAGGCCCGTTTACCTCTGGCTCGCCGGGGGAGAGGCCGAGCTCCGCGACGCCGCCCCCTTCTGGGGCATGACGGTCAACGAGACCACGGCCGGGGTCCGGGCGGACGTCGGCGAGGCACGCGCGAGCGTCGCCTGCATCGGCCCGGCCGGCGAGCGACTCTCGCGGATCGCGTGCGTGATGAGCGACAACCACCGGGCGGCCGGCCGCGGCGGGCTCGGGGCGGTGATGGGCTCGAAGAACCTCAAGGCCGTCGCGGCCCGGGGGGAGGGGAAGGTGCCGATCGCCGACCCGGAGCGGACGAAGGAGGCGATCGCCTCCATGCGGACGAAGATGCTCGCGGGGCCGGTGACGAGCCGGTCGCTCACGGACTACGGCACGGACGTGCTGATGAACCTGATCAACGAGAGCGGCATCCTCCCGACCCGCAACCACCAGTCCGCCTACTTCCCGAACACGGACGCCATCTCGGGCGAGCGGATGGCCGCGACGACCCTCGTCCGGAAGAAGCCGTGCTTCGCCTGCTTCGTCGCGTGCGGGCGCGGCACGAAGATCGACGGCGTCGAAGGGGAGGGCCCGGAGTACGAGAACGCCTGGGCGTTCGGGGCGGACTGCGGGGTGGACGACCTGGCCTGGGTGACGCGGACGAACTTCCTCTGCAACGACCTCGGGCTCGACGCGATGTCGGCCGGGGTCACGATCGCCTGCGCCATGGAGCTCTCGGAGAAGGGGTACCTCCCCGAGACGATCCGGTTCGGCGACGCGGCCGCGGTCCACGAGCTGGTCCGGAAGATGGGATACCGCGAGGGGATCGGCGACGAGATGGCGGACGGGTCGTACCGGTTCGCTGCGAGGTACGGTCACCCCGAACTCTCGATGAGCGTCAAGAAGATGGAGCTCGCCGCGTACGACCCGCGCGGGCTCCAGGGGATGGGGCTCGCGTACGCCACCGGGGTCCGGGGCGGGGACCACATCAACGGGTACATGATCTCGGCCGAGGTCCTGGGCGTCCCCGAGAAGCTCGACCCGTACGTGAACGACGGCAAGGCGGTCTGGACCAGGGCGTTCCAGGACATGACCGCCGCGATCGACGCGGCCGGGATCTGCCTCTTCACCTCCCTCGCGCCGCTCGCCGCCGCCGATTATGCGGCCATGGTCTCGGCCGTGACGGGCCTGCCCGTCGACGCCGACGGGTTCATGCGGATCGGCGAGCGCATCTGGACCGTGCAGAAGCTCTTCAACCTGCGGGCGGGGTACGGGAAGGCCGACGACACCCTGCCCGACCGGCTGCTGACCGAGCCCCTGCGGGAGGGCGCGCCGAAGGGACGGGTCTGGAGCCGGCAGCCCCTGCTCGACGAGTACTACCGCGTGCGGGGCTGGGACGAGGAGGGCGTGCCGACCCGGGAGAAGCTCGCCGAGCTCGGGCTCGCGGGACCGGGTGCGGCGGCGACCCCGGAGCCGATCGCGATCATCAAGTAGGTCCGGGCCCATTACGCCGGCCGATCCCGGGAGGGGACCTGGAAGTGCCATTGGTGGACTGCATCAGAGATGACGTGGTGACCGCGTCGCCGGAGGAGCGCGTGGCCGTGATCGCGAGGATGATGGACGAGCGGAACGTGGGGAGCGTCGTGATCGAGCGCGACGGCTGCCCGGTCGGGATCGTGACCGACCGCGACCTGGCCGTGCGCGTCTGCGCCCGGAACGTCGACCCCGAGAGCACGAGCGTGCGGGACGTGATGACCTGCGACCCCTTCGTCGCGGGCCGGAACGATACGCTCTGGAACGTGATGGAGTGCGTGCGGGAACAGGGGGTGCGGCGGTTCCCGGTCGTGGACGACGACAGCCGGCTCGTCGGGATCGTCACCATGGACGACGTCGTCCGGATCCTCGCGAGCGAGATGAACTGCGTCACGGAGATCGTCCGGGAGTCGTCGCCGACGGCCCGGTGAGGGATGCCCCACGAGGAGGCATCCTCTCTTTTTCGCACGACGTCGGGCTGCGCTCCCGCCGGGGTCGGTTCGCCGCGACGATCGCGGACCCGGCGCTCGAACCGGAGCGTACCGGGACTCCTGGCGACAGGCCGAACCCGAAACCTTATGCCGACGAGAGGGATGTAACCAGAGTGGTGAGTGAGAGATGGCAGATACGGACACCGGCATGATCGTCGACCACCCGCTCGCGGTCCGGGTGCAGCGCGAACGCGACGATCTCGCGGATCTCGTCGCCGACCTCGAGCGGGTCAGGTACATCACGGACTCGTTCCTGTTGATGAAGCACGGCGACGAGACGTACGTTCCCGACTTCGAGAACCCGGAGTTCCGGGAGATGAAGGTCGACATCGTTCGGATCACCGACAAGATCCAGGCGAGGATCGAGACGCTGGGCCAGCTCGACAGGGAGATCAAAGAGACATTCCGGCTCTGACCGGACGTCGACCCCTCCGCCGGGACCGTCAGCCCTTCCCCGGGAGCGAGCGAACGGCCCGGGCCGCGAGCACGACCACGCCCCACGAAAGGGCGAGGGTCACGAGCACCGTCGCCGGCAGGTAGGCCGCCGAGGCCGGACCGAGACCGATCCGCGCGAGCGCGCCGATCACGAGGTCGATGATCCCGCCCTGGACCAGGTAGATCCCGTAGCTCGCCCCGCCGAGCGCGACCAGGGCCCCCGCGAGCCGCGGGCGGGACCGGAGGAAGGGGTGCCGGGCCGCGGCGAGGGCGAGGCCGAACGCGAGCAGGTACGCGTACGGCTCCGCGAGAAACGAGAGGCCGGCGAGCACGAGCCGGAGCGGGGATGGGTCGAGCGAGGCCGCGAACCGGGCCGCCCCGAGCAGGAACGCGACGAGGACGGCCGGCGCGGCCCGGGCCGGCGTGAGCCGCGCCATGAGCCGCCCTGCCGCGTCCGGGTGGGCCGTGACGGCCATCCCCGCGACGAAGAAGAGCAGGTACCCGGCCGGGGCAAGGCCCTGGAGGAGGACGGCCGAGAGGACCCAGTCGGGCTGGGCGAGGAAGAGGAGGGCCTTGAGGAGGAAGTACGCCGAGCTGAGAAGGGCCAGGGGAACTCCCAGCAGAGCCAGCGTGCGGGGCCGGGCGGAGCGGACCCGCGGCGCGAGCACGGGGTAGAGGAGGGTGAGCTCGACCACGAGCACGACGAACCAGAGGTGGAAGTAGGCCGTGCCCGTGAGCAGGCGGACGGCGACCTCGAATGCGGTCGGCGGACCTTCCTGGAGGGCGCGGACCAGGAGGTAGACGGCCGAGACCGCGAGGTACGGGGGGAGCAGCCGGGCGAGCCGCCGGGGGACGAACGGGCGCCAGCCGACCGGCGGCGGGTGGACGTGCATCAGGACCGCGCCCGAGACGAAGACGAAGAGCGGCACGGCGAAGTGCGCGGCCACGTCGATCGCGACGTATGGCCAGAGGAGGGGGCCGGCCGATCCGGTGATGACCGGCGGGTCCACGGCGTGGAGCACGAGCACGGCCACGATCGCGGCCGCCCGGAGATAGGCGAACTCGACGAGAAAGGCCGGGCGCCGCACAGAGAACGATCGACCCGAAACGGGTTAAGCGCTCGCGTCCCGGCGGCCGGGTCGGCTCCTCACGGCCCCGGCGCGATCACCGCCGGCGTCACGAGCCACTCGAGCTCGCCGCCGGCCCCCGGCGCGAACTCCCCGACCTTCACGAGCGCGCCCTTCGCGAGCCGGATTCGGCCGCCGCCAATCGCGACCGAGACGAGCGCCGAGAGTTGGGGTTCGTGCCCGACCACGAGCACCGCCCGGTCCGGGTCGAGCGCCGCGAGCCGCGCGAGAACTCCGTCCACCGTCCCGCCGGGCTCGAGCTCCTCCCAGGCCTCGAACGAAGGCGGCGATCCCCCGCCCTGGAAGACGAGGGTCGCTGTCTCCTGCGCCCGGGCGAGCGCGCTCGTCGCCACCAGGTCGAGCGCGATCCCGCGGTCCCGCATCCATCGCCCCAGCCGGCGCGCGTCACGCTGCCCCTTCTGTGTCAGCGGCCGGGCCGCGTCATCCCCGTTCGGGGCCGCCCGCTCCGCCTTCGCGTGCCGGAGGAGGTAGAGGTCCATGCAGGTGGATCGCAGAAGGACGATATCTAGGTTTCGCGGCGATCGCTCCGCGACAGAGCGCTCCCCTCGGGGGGCGTCGAAAAAAGGGTGTGTGGAGGGAGGGGATCAGGCGGAGGAGGACCCGCCCGAGAGCTTCTGGGTCCCGTCGCTGTTCCCGGAGAACGAGTTCCCGCCGAGCGAGAGCGACGGGCTCTCGATGGCCCAGAGGCCGTAGTCGCCGTTACCGGTGGCCGTGTTGCCGCTGATCGAGCACCCGCCCGAGTCGAAGAGGACGAAGCCCGACTGGGCGTGGCCGTTCACGGTGTTCCCCGCGAGCCGGTTCCCGGACGAGTAGTCCAGGAAGATCCCGTACTCGTCGTTCTCCGCGACCGTGTTCCCGGTCACCTCGTTGTCGCGGGTGAAGTCCAGGTAGATCCCCTGGCTGTTCCCCGTGACG
>JADGNL010000009.1 GCA_017883495.1 Methanomicrobiales archaeon
GAACGCGGTCCGCCACGGCGACGGCGCGACGAAGATCACAATCGGGGCCGTGCCCGCCGACGACGGCTTCGTCCTGGTCGTCGAGGACGACGGCGTCGGAGTTCCGTGGCCCGAGAAGGAGCAGATCTTCGAGCGCGGGGTTGGCCGGAACACCGGGCTCGGGCTTTTCCTCGCCCGCGAGATCCTCGAGAACATGGGGATGGCCATCGCCGAGATGGGTGTTCCGGGCCACGGGGCCCGGTTCGAGATCCGGATCCCAGGCGAGCGGGTCCGGCACCGTCCGGAGACCGTGCGGGATGGCGCCGGACCCGTCCTCGCCCAGCAGCACCCCTGATCTCCCGGCGGCGGCTCTTTCAGAAACGTTTTCCGATGCCGGGGGAGGAACGGCTTCGGACGAGATCGTGGCGATCGAGCGGTTCTTCGAGGCCTGGCCGGCACAGTTCGCGCCCGCACTGTCCGAACCGCCCGGGGGTCGACGTCGAGGCGACGGCGGGCGCCTTCGCCGACGGCTTCGTCGCGGCCGGTCCGCAGGGAGTCGGCTGCAGCCGGAACGACGAGACCCTCCACGCGCAGATCCCGCAGGGATACGCGTTCTACCGGCGGATCGGGATCAGGTCCATGGCCGTCACCACGCTCGCCCTGAGCCAGCTCGACGAGCGGCACTGGGGCGTGCGCGTGGGCTGGACGGCCCGGTACGATCGCGCAAGAACGGAGGAGGTCGTGTTCGAGGTGATCTATCTCCTCCGGATGACCGGGGCCGGGCCGAAGATCTTCGCGTACATCACGGGCGACGAGGAGGGAGAGCTGCGGAGGCTGGGGCTGCTGGACGACGCCGATCAGGGAGCGCCGTCCGGGGGATAGGCGACGTAGCCGGCCTTGACGCCCGGCAGAAAACCCGCTCGCCTGTAAAGCCTGTGAACCGCGGGATCGCTCCGGCCGGTCAGCAGCATCACCTTGTGGCAGCCCACCTCCCAGGCGAAGGCGAGGGCGTGACCGAGCACGACCGTTGCATATCCTCGATTCCTGCGATCGCGGCGGGTCACGACGTTCTCGACCAGGCCGAACGGCCGGGCGCCGCGCGAGAGGTTCGGCAGCACGAAGAGGACGCAGGACGAGACGAGCTCGCCGTCCGCCTCTCCCACAAAGAGGTGCGCGCCCGGGTTCGCCGAGAGGGCCTCTCTGGCTGCTGCGAGTGCGGCCGGATCGGTCGGCTCGTCGCTGTCGTGCAGGTCGCTGTACAGCGCATAGACCGCGTCGAGGCCGGCCGGAGACGCTTCGCGGACCGTTACGCCTCCCATGCATCCCCCTTCACCGCGTAGAACGCCGCCTGGAAGTACGAGTACCAGAGCACCTCGACCGCGACGAAGCCCGCCTCGCGGTAGAGCCGGAGGTGCTCCTCGAGCGTGAGCGGGAGGTACTCGCGGTCGAACCGGGCGAGCTGCGCGGCGACCTCGGACGGGCTCTTTCCGGCCCGCTCCTGAAAGCGCGCCCAGTACCGGAGCCCGAGGTCGAGCCCGGCTCGGCTCAGAGGCCGGACGTTCTCGGACGTGACGAAGACGCCACCGGGCCGAAGCCGATCGAAGCAGACGGCCACGGCGGCCCGACGCCCCTCGCGGTCGAGGTAGTGATGGCACTGAATCGCGGTGACGACGTCGAAGGATCCTGGTGGGAGGTCGCTCGTGCCGCAGGGCGGGAGAACGGTCACGCGCGGATCGGCGAGCCGCTGCCGGGCGACCGCGAGCATGGCAGCGGACGGGTCGGCGACCGCGAACCGGGTCTCGGGAAACCGGGGAAGCGCGCGGGCGACGAGCGTGCCCGTGCCGCAGCCCGTGTCGAGCCAGGTCCGGGGGCGTTCGGGGAGCGCCTCGACGAACGAGAGCACCTCCTCGTGGATCGCGTCGTAATACGGGATCGTCATGCGCACGCCGGCGTCGTACGCGACGGCCGGGTGCGGCGTCGCATTGTCGGGCGGCGGAGGTTCGTCGGCCATGGTCCACGGAGGAGGCGGTCCTCGTCCCGTACCTCCTCGTGCAGGAGACGGATAAGCCTGATCTCCAGGCCGGGGCGACCGGGATTCAGGGAGGGTGTCACCCGATGATGGCAATGCAGAATGCCTTCGGCACGATCCCGATCGTGACGAGTTCCATGCCGAAGAGCACCGTGGTCGTGCAGAGGGCCGCGAACAGGACCGCGTCGCCGGCGAGCGTGCAGAGGCGGTTCGCGAACGAGACCAGCACGACGATCAGTCCGGCCCCGATCGCCTTGACGGCCAGCACGGCCACGAGGAAGAGGAAGAGGCCGCCGCTCGCCCAGGCGAGCAGGGGGTTCGCCTCGACGTATCCGCCGCCCCCGCCGAAGAAAAGGAACGCGGAGAGGACGACGTCGATTGCCGAGACGAAGAGAAAGCCGAGGAGCCCGGCCCGCTGGAGCCGGGTGAACGAGAGGAGCCGGGACCGCAGGGACGAGCCGGGGCGTCCTCTCTCCGGCCCGATCGCCTTCGTTGCCGCACACCTGCCCTCTGTCGCCATGCTCCATCCTGTACCCGCCTCTCCGGCCGGAACGACCGGGGCGGGCGAATCGCGGTCGCTAAGCCAGGGTAAATACATTCTGGTCACACCTCCGGGGAAGAGAGATAAACCTGGACGCGTGCGAGGAGGTTCGGCGAGCTGGAGGGAACGTCCGGAAATGCTCTATATGGTTCCGGGCCCTAGATCGAGTGCCGATGATACCGTCCGACCTCGCCGGAATGATCGAGGCGGTCGAGCGGCAGCTTCCCTGCCTCTCCCCCTTGCAGAAGGTGCTGCTCCTCACCGACGGATCGGTCACGATTCTGCTCGAGGCGGCCTCGGGCGAGCGGGTTGACGTCCGGACGATCGCCCAGGATGTCGTGCCGGCGGACGCGGTGCAGGCCCGACGGCTGGAATGCGCGATCGGTGACCCGGTCAACCGGCGGGTCGTGAACCTGGTCGGGGCACTGACTGGACGGGTCTTCGTCCACGCGATCTCGTTCACGCCGCTCGATCGACTCGAGGCCTGTGCCAGGGAGGACCTGCTTGCCGCCGACATTCCTATCGGCAGGATTCTCCTGCGACACCGGATGGAGACCCGGCGGGAGCTCTCGGAAGTCGGAGTCATCCGGGCGGGCAGTATGCCGGGTGGGATCTTCGCGCTCCCTGCCGACGCCCCCGTGCTCTGCCGGCGCTACACCATCATCCACCGTGAAAAGCCTCTGATCTCGATCGAGGAGCGGTTTCCAGTCGAAATGTGGGGAGGCGTGGCGACGGTTTCCACCCCGCTGCCTCTGGTCGTCGTTGAGGCGCCGGCGCGGCTCCATCTGGGGCTGATTGACCTGCATGGCGGGCTCGGCCGGGTTGACGGCGGAATTGGCGTCACGCTCCTGGCTCCCACCCTGAGACTCGAGGCGGAGCGGAGCGGCGCCCTGACCGTCTCAGGGGGTGGGAACGAAGTGCAGGCGAGGGTCCGGGACGCCGCTCAGCGGGTGCTCGACTACCTTGGGGTCCAGGGGGGCGCCGCCTTCCGGATCCGGAGGTCGATACCCAGGCACGTCGGTCTCGGGAGCGGGACGCAGACCGCCCTCGCGGCTGGCGCGGCCGTTTGTCGGCTCTACGGCGCGGCGCTCCCGGCCGGGGAGATCGCCCGGATCGTGGGACGGGGCGGCACCTCGGGGATCGGTACGGCCGCGTTCGAGTCCGGGGGGTTCGTCCTGGACGGGGGGCACAGCTTCGGCCCGTCCGGGGAGAAGCGAGAGTTCCGTCCCTCGGCGGCCACGATGGGGGTCCCCCCGGCCCCGATCTCTGCACGCCTCCCGTTCCCGGACGACTGGCGCATTGTGCTCGCGATCCCCCATCCGGGCCGGACGGTCGGAGGCGAACGGGAGATCGACCTCTTCCGTGAGCACTGCCCGGTCCCGCTCGAAGAGGTGCGACAGATCTGCCATGAGATTGTGATGCGGCTGCTGCCGGGAGTGGCCGGGCAGGATCTGGAGCTCTTCGCGAATGCCGTGAACGCGCTCCAGGGGCTGGGGTTCAAACGGGTCGAGGTCGGTCTTCAGGAGCCCGTGGTCCGTGCGCTGATCGCCGGACTCCGGGAGGCGGGGGCGGCCTGCTCCGGGCTCAGCTCGTTCGGGCCGACCGTCTATGCGGTCACGGACGGGGACCCCGCCGGGATCGTCCGCGCTGCGGAGGCACTGCTCGCCGACGACGGCGGGGATATCGTCGTGACCCGGGGGCGGAACTACGGCGCAGTCTTCTGAGAGGAGAGGATGCTCCGTCCCCGGTCCGAGGTGAGTTCGACGACGGGCCGGAACCGCAACCCGGTGGTACTCGTGCACGGGTGGAACAGCCATCCCGGTGTCTGGAACCGGCTCGTGCCCCGGCTCGAAGCGGCTTCGCTCCCGTTCTGGCGGTTCGATCACTCCGCGATGGCCGGCGAGGATCTTACCGGCCGGGCGATTGCACTGGAGAGGTATGTCGATGAGATGCGCGACCGGACCGAATACGACGGCCCGATCGATGTCGTCTGCCACTCGATCGGGGCCTGCATCGCCCGGCATTGGCTCGAGGTGGCTGACGGAACGGCCCGGCGGGAGCGCGTCCGGCAGCTGATCATGCTCGGGCCGCCGAACAACGGCTCGGCCCTGGCCGAGCTCTTCAGCGATCCCGACCGAGGGCCCGAGATCATAGGCCTGCTCACGGGGATCTTCGTCCCGCCGGACTTCGACCCGCTCGTGGACCAGATCGTGCAGGATGTTCGGCCGGGGAGCCGGACGATGCGAACCCTCAGGGCCGCCGGCGTCCGGGACGACATCGCCTACCGGGTGATCGTGACCGCGAACCCGGCGGCCGTCGAGGGGTTCTTCCCGTGGTTCGGCGGGAGGACGTGGGAGCTCGACGACGACGGAGGCTTTCGGCCGACGCTGTACGGCGACGGCGTGGTCGCCAACGCGGAGTCCGTTCTGCCCGGCGTGCCGCTCGAGGTCCTCGCTCCGGGGACGGATGGCGGGGACCGGCAGATCCCGCCGCACCATTTCTGCCATATCCAGCTCCCGCGGAATCCGGCCGTGATCGACCGGGTCGTGGAGCGCCTGCTCGATCCGGCATCGTAGGGGCGAACGGCGAGCACAGCCGGGCATGGAGTCCGCGGCCTTTCGGCCGCACCCCTCACGATC
>JADGNL010000076.1 GCA_017883495.1 Methanomicrobiales archaeon
CGTCGAGCCCCTGACTCTCGAGCTCTCGATCTTCGTCGACTGCGTGAGGACCGGCCGCCCCTTCCCGATCACCCTCGAGGAGGGGACGGCCAACCTCGAGGTCTGCGAGCGGATCGCGGAGTGCTTCGCGGTCCGCGAGCTCCGCCGTCAGGCAGTCGCGAGCCCGAGCCCCGTGCGGGGATAGGCACCGCCAAACTCCTTCTCCCGGAACGGTCGTCACGGTCGCCGCGGGCGCGCCGGTCCCCGATAGCCCCGGAAACAGCGCGCGGACAGGGTGCCGCGGAACGCACGACCCCCTCTTCGGGGGATGCGAGGTCCGGGACCCCGAGCACCGCCTCTCCGCCCCCAACGGGGGACCCATCATTACAATTGGCGCGACGCCGACCCTACTATCACAGGTGCGATGCCGTGGACGGCAACAGGAGTCAGAGCGACCATTCGATCCGGAAGCGGCTCCGCGATCTCCTCGCCATGCCGCCCGGGGACGCGCAGGCGGCCGTCCCCTACCGCGCGCTCCTCCCGTTCCTCGCCTACGCCCGCCCCGTCTGGCGGCTCTTTGCCGGGGGGCTCGTCGCCGGCCTCTGCGTGAGCATGCTGCAGATGGCCCTGCCCCTCGCCTCCAAGTACTTCATCGACTCGATCGTCTCCGGCCGCCCTCCCGCCGTCCTCTCCGGGGTTCCCGTCTCCCTCCCGGTCCTCGTCCTGTTCCTCGCGGCGATCGGCCTCCTGATCATGGCCTTCGGCACGCTCGGCGGCTACTTCAACGTCCGGTTCTCGGAGGAGTATACCTTCCTGCTCCAGGCCGACCTCTACCGGAAGATCCTGGACTTCCCCCTCTCCTACTTCCGGGACCGATCGACCGGGTACCTCCTCTCCCGGCTGAACAACGATGTGGGCTATCTGCACTACGTCTTCTCGGGGTACCTGACGCAGGTCGTCACCCAGGTCGTCTCGATCCTGGTTGTCTTCCGGATCCTCGCCTACCTGAACCTCGGGCTCACCCTGCTCCTGCTCCTCTTCGTCCCCGTCTTTCTGCTCGTGAACCTCGTCTTCATCCCCCGCGTCCGCGCCCTCGGCTACCGGGAGCGGGACGCGTCGGCGTTCGTCTACCGCGACCTCGGCGAGGTCATCACTGGTATCGAGGTGATAAAGGCGCACGCGGCGGAGGAGCGGGAGTACGGCCGGCTCCTCCGGACGATGCGGGACGCGGTGCAGACCCGCGTGAAGGCAGCCGTCTACTCCACGGCCTCGGGACAGGTCCAGTACGGCGTGAACGGCCTCGTCCTCCTCGTCCTCTTCTGGTTCGGCGGGCAGGACGTCCTCTCGGGCGCGATGACCGTCGGCGACTTCGTCGCGTTCGCGGCCTACATCGCCTCGTTTTCTCTCCTCCTCTCCTCGCTCGTCTCCTCGCCGCTCACGCTCCAGCCCGCCCTGATCTCGGCGGCCCGGATCTCGGAGATCCTCTCGCTCCCCCCGGAGGCCGGGCGGGCCGACGGTCCCGGGCTCCGGCCGTCCTCGTGCGAAGGCGCGCTCGAGCTCAGCGATGTCGGATTCGGGTACCGCCCGGAGGAGCCCGTACTGGCCGGCGTCTCGCTCGGGGTCCCGGCCGGCCGGGTGATCGGGATCGTCGGGCGGACGGGGGCGGGAAAGACCACGCTGATCAACCTGCTCCTGAAGTTCCACCTGCCGCAGACGGGCCGGGTCGCGCTCGACGGCCGCGACCTCCGGGACCTCGACTCGCGGTGGCTCCGGGAGCAGGTCGCGCTCGTCTCGCAGGACCTCTTCCTCTTTCACGCGACGATCGAGGAGAATATCCGGTACAGCCGCCCGGAGGCGTCGTTCGGGGACGTGGTCCGCGCGGCCGAACAGGCCGGCATCCACGACGAGATCCTGCTGATGCCCGACGGCTACCGGACGGTCGTGGGGGAGCGGGGCGCGAAGCTCTCGGGCGGGCAGCGGCAGCGGATCGGGATCGCGCGGGCGTTTCTCAAGGACGCGCCCGTCCTGGTCCTGGACGAGCCGACCTCGCACCTGGACCCGGCCACGCGGGAGGGGCTCGAGGCGACCCTGGCCGAACTCGTCCTGGGCCGGACCACGATCTTCGTGACCCACCAGGAGGGGCTGCTCTCGCTCGCGGACGAGGTCTACCGGCTCCGCGACGGCGCGCTCGAGCGCGTCGACGGCCCCGGCGTCCCGGACAGCAGCGCCCGCCGCACGGGCGAGGCCGACGGGGCCTGCTGAGGGCCGCCGGGAAAGTCCCTCTCGACGCTCCAGCTGGATCCCGACGCATCGGCGCCCTTGAATAGCGGCGACATGAAAGTAATGATGTACCGCGCCGCGTTCGGCGCGCGACGGTCGGCTTGGAACAGGAGATCATGGACGAACAGAAAGAGGAACAGGGCTGGCCGCTCCGGTCGATCTACTTCTACCTCACGCCCGAGTGCAACCTCGCCTGCCGCCATTGCTGGATCGCGCCGACGTTCCAGAACGTCCGGACGGCAGAGAAGTATATCCCGCTGCCGCTGGTCTCGTCGATCATCCGCCAGGCGCTCCCCCTCGGTCTGGCCTCGATAAAACTGACCGGCGGGGAACCGCTCCTCCATCCCGGGATCCTCGAGATCCTCGGAATGGCGCGGGAGCACGGCCTCGAGGTCAACGTCGAGACCAACGGCACCCTCGTCACCCCGGAGTTCGCGGAGATGCTCGCCGGGGCCGAACGGCGGTTCGTCTCCGTGAGCCTGGACGGGGCGGACGCCCGGACCCACGAATGGGTGCGGGGCGTCCCCGGCAGCTTCGACCGGGCCTGCGAGGGGATCCGGCTCCTGGCCGAGGCCGGCCATCGGCCGCAGGTCATCATGAGCCTCTTCCGGCGGAACGTCGACCAGATCGCCCCGCTCGTCGCGCTGGCCGGGGAGATGGGGGCCGGGTCGGTGAAGTTCAACATCATCCAGCCCACGGCGCGGGGCGTCCGGGTTCACCAAGAGGGGGAGGCGCTCTCGATCCGGGAGCTGGTCGGGATATCGCAGTGGATCGAGGGGTCGCTCTCGAAGGAAGCAGGCATCCCGCTCCACGTCTGCATCCCCCCGGCCTTCAGGCCCCTCGGCTCGCTCTTCGGCGCTGGCGGAACGGGGTGCGGCCGGTGCACCATTCGGAGCATCCTCGGCGTCCTCGGCGACGGGTCGTACGCCCTCTGCGGGATCGGTGAGACGACGCCGGAGATGGTCTTCGGCCATGCGGCCCGGGACTCGCTCGAGACGGTCTGGCGCAAGCACCCGGTGATCGGAGAGATCCGGGACGGCATTCCCGATCGGTTGACGGGCATCTGCGGAGAGTGCGCCATGAAGGGGGTCTGCCTGGGGAGTTGCCTCGCGCAGAACTACTCCGGGAGCCGCGACCTCTGGGCGCCGTTCTGGTTCTGCGAGCGAGCGCGCGAGGAGGGTCTGTTTCCCGCCACGCGGCGGATTGGCCCCGGATAGGTTAAATGCCGGCCATTGCAACATTCATGTACACGGAGTATCGATGACGAAATACGAGCGGCCGCGGCTGATCGCCCTGACCGATGTCGAGATGGGGCACGGAACGTGTTCGGATGGAGCCGATACTTCGGTGGATGAGGTGGCGGTCTGTGTCGTCGGCTCGAGGGTATACGCGGACTGTCGATCGGGGCACTTTGTCATCACCGTATGTGTGTTTGGAAACGGACTGCACTGATAAGCGGTCCTGCCGAACGACGAAGCACCCATCCTGGTGACCGGTGCGCGCGTGAGGTCGTTTTTACTGCTCGACCGTGACCTCTCGGTCCACTATTACCCGTCCGAGAGCACCGCGGGCCTCCTCGCCCGGCTCGCGAAGATCGTGAACCTCCGGGAGTCGGGCCCGGCGGACGCGCTCCGAATCCGCATGGTCTCCTCCGAGGAGTGGGAGCGAGAACGGCCGAGCTCGACTTCGGAGTGGACGGGGCTGCCCGTCCATTCCTGGCTTCGGATCTGGCAGAATGGAGGTCGCGACTGTTATTTCGTGCTCTCGTTCCCGTACGGCAAGATCTCCGGCGGCCCTCCGTCCGATATAGGGTACCTCTCGATGATCCTCGGGGCAACCCTCATCCTGTCCGAGAGGGTCACGCTGCTGCATGGCGCGCTGGTGCAGAAAGACGGCCTGGCCTCCGCATTGA
>JADGNL010000077.1 GCA_017883495.1 Methanomicrobiales archaeon
AAGGCCCGCCACCTCTTCCGCGACGACCGGCGCGAGAGAGCCCGCGAGCACGACCTTCGCATCCGGAGCGAGCAGGAGCAGACTCGCGCATTCCATCGCGGCGAACATCGCGATCGTCCGCAACCGCTCGGACTCGGGCATCGTGTACTCGACGCCGGCGTGGAGGAACGCCTGGTTCGCCGTCTCCTCGCCGAGGTCGATCCGCCGGATCGCGTCAACATCGAGCGCACCATGGCGCATGCCCGGGGCGAAGACGCAGGCGTCGAACGCACCGACAACCCGTCCGCCCCGAACGAGGAGCGAGACCGTGTTCGACGAGATGTCCGCGACCACGACATCGGGACCGTGCTCGAGGGTGGCGAGGTACGCGATTCCTAACTTCTCGGGGCTGGTCTGGTGCGAGTAGGCCTTGAACCGCGGGTCCGTGGGCGAGCCGCGGTGGAGCCCGGGGATCACGACCGTCGGGATACCGCTTGCTGCCATCACGTCGAAGACACGCGTTCCCCCGCCGACGTGCTCGCCCGCGCCCTCGCGGCTGACCACGCCGCGGTTCCGGACGCGCTCGATCGGAGTGATGGCGGAGATCCCGTCACCCATGGAGTAGGTGAGCGCGCAGCCCTCGATCGACTCGAGCGGACCGAGCCGCTCGAACGCGGCGAACTCGAAGTCGCAGGCGTCGGGTCGGGAGAGCTTCAGGGTTCCGGACTCGGTGGCAAAGCGCATGGCCGTCGTGCCGTGGTCGATCCCGAGGAACATCGCAGTACTCGTATAGGGGCGGCGTCCTATAATGATACGATGTTCAGCGTCGTGACCGGCGGGGCCGGGTTCATCGGGTCGCACCTCGTGGACGCGCTCGTCGCGCGGGGCGACGAGGTGCTCGTGATCGACAACCTCTCGACCGGGGAGCGCGGGAACCTTGCCGCACACCTCGACGGCGAGGAGGTCGAGCTCCTGGTCGCGGATCTCCTCGAAGACGGCTGGCAGGAACGGCTTGCAGGGGTAGACCGGGTCTACCACGTCGCGGCCGATCCCGACGTCCGCGGCGGCGCCTCCTCGCCGGCCTCGATGTTCGAGGAGAGCGTGGTCGCGACCATGCGCGTGCTCGAGGCCATGCGCGAGGCCGGCGTGCCCGAGATCGCGTTCACCTCGACCTCGACCGTCTACGGCGAGGCGACCCTGATCCCGACGCCCGAGGACTACGCCCCGATGATCCCGATCTCGGTCTACGGCGCGGGCAAGCTCGCCTGCGAGGCGATGATCGGCGCGTACTGCCACTCCTTCGGGATGCGCTCGTTCGTCTTCCGGTTCGCGAACATCGTCGGGGAGCGCTCGAACCACGGGGTCTCGTGGGACTTCATCCGCAAGCTCCGGGCCGATCCGCACGCTCTCGAGATCCTCGGCGACGGGCGCCAGACCAAGTCCTATCTCGAGGTTCATGCGTGCGTCGACGCATTCCTGTACGTCTGCGACCGCGCGACGGAAACGGTCAACACCGTCAACATCGGTTCTGAGGACTGGGTCGACGTGGTGACGATCGCGGACCTCGTGGTCGACGCGATGGGCCTCGAGTCCGTCGAGTACCGTTTCGCGGGCGGGGATCGGGGCTGGGTCGGCGACGTGCCGCGCATGCGCCTCGCGATCGACCGGCTCAGGGCTCTCGGGTGGCGCCCGCCGCTCGATTCGCGCGAGAGCATGAAGGCCGCGATCCGGGCCCAGCTCGGTGCGGCATGAAGGTCGTCGTTCTCCTCGGGGACGGCATGGCCGACGAGCCCCTTGCCGAGCTCGGCGGCCTGACCCCGCTCGAGTACGCCGAGACGCCGAACATGGACCGCGTTGCCTGCGAGGGCCGTACGGGCCTCGTCGCGACCGTGCCCGACGGCTTCGAGGCCGGCTCGGATGTCGCGAACATGGGCATTCTCGGGTACGACCCGGCGCTCTACTATACCGGCCGCGGGCCGCTCGAGGCCGCGAGCATGGGCGTCGCCCTTGCCGACGACGACGTGGCGTACCGCTGCAACCTCGTCACAGTCGTGGACGGAGTCATGGCCGACTTCTCTGCCGGCCACATCACGAGCGCCGAAGGAGCCGCCCTCCTGGCCTTTCTTCAGCCCGCGGTTCCGTCCGTGAGGCTCGTGCCCGGGATCTCGTACCGGAATCTTCTCGTTGCCCCGGGTGGCGCCGGGGGCCCCGGCACGCCGCCGCACGACATCGTGGGCCAGCCGATCGACGCCTATCTCCCGACGGGCCCCGACCGCGAGCTCCTGCTTGCCTGTATGGCCGACGCGGAGGAAGTCTTCGCCGGCCATCCTGTCACCCTCGAGCGCATCGCGGCCGGGAAACCCCCCGCGACCGGGATCTGGCCCTGGTCGGGCGGGCAGCGCCCGGCCCTACCGCTCTTCGGAGACCGGTTCGGGGTGGCGGGCGGGATGATCTCGGCCGTCGACCTGCTCAACGGCATCGCCCGATACGCGGGCCTCGAGGTGATCGTCGTACCAGGAGCCACCGGGTACCTCGACACGGACTACGACGGGAAGGCCCGGGCCGTGCTCGCCGCGCTCGATCGGCTCGACTTCATCTACTGCCACGTTGAGGCCCCCGACGAGGCCGGGCACCTGGGCTCGGTCGAGGAGAAGGTGCGGGCAATCGAGCGGGTGGACGGGATGCTCGGAATCCTCTTGGACGGGTTCGACGGCGTCGTTGCGGTTCTGCCCGACCACGCGACCCCGATACGGCTCAGGACGCACACGCGTGAACCGGTGCCGGTGGCAATCCGCGGGCTCGGCACGGATGGCACGCGCCGCTTCTCGGAGAAAGAAGCGGAGAAGGGCGACCTCGGGCGGCTCGAAGCGACGGCGCTCCTGCCGCTCCTGCTCGGGCGGCCGTAGAATAGGCATCAGCCCCCTTGCCTCATCACGGGTCAGTGGGGGTAACTCTCATCATCTGCCGGGCCGCCCGCAGAACGGGCACGCATAGATACGGCGGTTCGAGCTCTTGATAATTGTTCCGGAGCACCGGAGATTCAACCGACGCATTAATAAGCGGCATCGCGGCAATGTGAGACTGGTGAGTACCATGCCGAAGCGGAACCTGACCGTCGGAGTCACGGTCAACCTCAAGAACTACGAGAGCCTCCGGCTCGAGGTCCAGGACGAGGTCGAGAGCGAGGAGGACATCCGGTCGCTCGTCGCGTTCCTCGACGAGACCCTCGCCCTCTTCGGGCGCGGCAACCGCGAGACCGAGGATCTCGTCGCCCATTACCGCCGCCGCGTCATGCAGGGCGCCGTGGGCGGGGGCGCCGGGGAGCCGTCACCTTCGCCGGTCGCCGTTCCGAGACCGGTCGCAATCCCGACGGTCGAGCCGGTGGTCGAGCCCCCCGCCCCCGAGCCCCCCGAGGAGGCACCGGCTCCGAAGCCCGCGCCGAAAGCCGCGGCCAAGCCCGCGTCGAAGGCACCGGCGAAGACCCCGGCCCCCTCGCCGACCGGCGCCGTCTGCGAGTCCTGCGGCGCACCCGTGAGCGCGGCCGAGGAGAAAACGAGCCGCCTCTTCGTCTCCAAGACCCTCTGCAAGAAGTGCATCCAGAGCCTCTGAGGCGGCCTACCCTCCCCCTCCCATCCCCGTGACACGTCACCTGCTGAACTGGGACGAGACGGTCTTCCGCGACTCCGAGGTTTTCGACCCCGACTTCGTCCCGGAGCAGTTCAACTTCCGCGAAGCGCAGATGCGGGAGCTCGCCTTCCAGCTCCGGCCCGGCCTCCGGGGGGCGCGCCCCCTGAACACGGTCTGCCGGGGCCCCCCCGGCACGGGCAAGACCACGACGGTCCGGAAGCTCTTCGCCGAGGTCGAGGAGGCCTCCAAGGCCCTTGTCCCGATCTACGTCAACTGCCAGCTCGATAACACCACCTTCGGGATCATCTCCGAGATCTACAGCGGGCTCACGGGCCATGTGCCGCGGGCCTCGGGGACCTCGACAAAGAAAGTCTTCGACGCCGTGGCCAAGCTCCTCGAGCGCGACGGCCAAATTCTCGTGGTCGCCCTCGACGACGCGAACTACCTGCTCTTCAACAACGAGCTCAACCGGGTGCTCTACTCGCTCCTGCGGACCCACGAGGTCTACCCGGGGACGAAGATCGGCGTGATCGTGGTCCTCTCCGACCTCTCGGTCAACCTCCCGGAGCGGCTCGACGCCCGCGTCCAGTCGATCTTCCGGCCGGGCGAGGTCTACTTCAGCCCGTACACGTCCGACGAGGTCCGGTCGATCCTGGACGAACGGGCGCGGCAGGGCTTCTACCCCGGTGTCCTGGCCGGGGACGGGCTCGACCTCGTGGTCGACCAGACCATGAAGAGCGGCGACCTCCGCGTGGGGATCGACCTCCTCAAACGGGCCGGGATCGCCGCGGAGATGGACGGGCGGCGGCGGATCGAGGAGGAGGATGTATGCGGCGCGTACGCGACGTCGCGCTACCTCCACCTCGACGCGGTGATCCGGACACTCCGTGGCGAGGAGCGGACCGTGCTCGAGGGTCTCGCGCGGGCGTCCGCCGAGAGCGGCGAGCTGACCTCCGGCGACCTCTACGAGCGGGTACGCGAAGAAGCCGGCATCGCGTACACTCGCTTCTGGGAGATCATCACCAAGCTCGAGGCTATGCACCTGGTCGACATCCACTTCCGCACCGTTCGCGGGCGCACCCGGACGGTCAGCCTCCGGTACGAGCCCGACCAGATCCTGGACCGGCTTAAATAATCGCAGAAACGTTTTGGCAAGTCTTATCTCTTTTGCAGCTCTCCTTATTGGCATACGGGGGTTCAGCGTGTGCTCAGCGTAAACGAACTGGCATTGGAGATATTCGAGAATCTGGCCGAATTCGCGGAGGAGTTCAACGCGGCCTACCACGAGCTCGGCAACGGCGCCCGCATCGTCGACTGCGGCGTGAGCACCAGGGGCGGCTACGCCGCGGGCCGCGCATTCACCGAGATCTGCATGGGCGGCCTCGGCGAGGTCGACTTCTCGATGGGCGAGATCGGGGGCATCCCGCTTCCGTTCATCGAGGTCAACACCGACTTCCCGTCGGTAGCCTGCCTCGGATCGCAGAAGGCCGGCTGGACGGTCAAGGTCGGCAACTACTTCGCCATGGGCTCGGGCCCGGCGCGAGCGCTCTCGCTCAAGCCGAAGCATACCTACGAGGTGATCGGGTACGAGGACGACTTCGATTCGGCCGTGATCGCGCTCGAGTCCGACCACCTGCCGAACGGCGAGGTGATGGAGAAGATCGCGAACGAGTGCCACGTGGATGTCGGCAGCGTCTGCGCAGTGGTGGCGCCGACGGCCTCGATCGTAGGCTCGATCCAGGTCTCCGGCAGGTGTGTCGAGACCGCGATCTACAAGCTGAACGAGCTCGGCTTCGACACCACCAAGATCACGGCCGCGATCGGCAGCGCGCCCGTGCCGCCGGTCAAGAAGGACGCGACGCAGGCCATGGGCACGACCAACGACGCGACCATCTACCACGGCCGGATCATGCTGACCATGCGCGCCCCCGAGATCAAGGACTACCTCGACCGGCTCCCATCGAACAAGTCCAAAGGCTACGGCAAGCCCTTCTACGAGATCTTCAAGGAGGCGAACTTCGACTTCTACCAGATCGATACCTCGCTCTTCTCCCCCGCCGAGGTCGTCATCAACGAGCTCGACGAGGGCGTCGTCTACCGCGTGGGCGCCGTCAACCCCGAAGTGACCCTCAGGTCCTTCGGCCTCCTCTAACCCCCTTCTCTAAAAAAAGATTTACCGCTTCCGGCACGCGACGTCCATGACGCCGTGCCGGACCTGGTAGAAGCTGTGCTTGATATCGATCGGGGCCGGCAGGTCGATCTCGGCGACGCGGTCGTCCATCACGATTCGTATCTGCCGCGGCTGGATGTCGACGTACGGGGCCGTCCGGAGGTCGGCGGGCACGCGGGCCGTCACGAAGACGTCGTCGTGCCCCTCGACGCACTCGTAGTCGATCTCGATGGAGTCATCGTCGCTGTAGCTCCAGGCCTCCGGGTCGACCGGGAGGGCCCCGGTCATGACGGTGAACCCGACCACCTGCCCGGGCTCGGGAGACGGCAGGCTCCGGAGCATGTGCTCGAGAAGGCGCGCCAGGTCCCGGTAGATCTCGTCGTCGGTATTACTCGGCATTGGTATCACTCAGCCGGTAGTTCGATCCCTCGGCCCTGACCACGCCCAGTCGTTCCAGGCGCGCCAGCCGGTCGGTCAGTTCATCGGCCGCAAGCCCCGTCAGATCGGGCAGGGCGTCGACGGCCTGCGCCCCCGGGGAGAGGGCGAGCAGAATATCGATGTCGGCTTCGTTCTCGAATACCCCCTCTCCGGATTTAATGAGTTCGGTCACGGCACGATCGATCTCCCGGTCGACCCCCTCAAGGTGCTCGAGGAGTCCCTCGCGGGTCTCGATCAGGCTCCGGAGCTGCCCGAGCCATCGGACGATCCGCGACGCCCGCCCCGGCGGTGAAACTGCCGCGCGCCCTCCGGACGTGGTGCGGACGGCGATCGAGACGTCGAGTTCCTGGTAGAGAAAGTAGTACTTGCGGCGGCGTTCGTCGAGAGAGAAGCCGATCATCGCCTCGCGCTCGAGCAGGGCCAGGTGCTCGATCACGACCTTCGGGGAAAGGACCAGCCGGTCCGAGATCTCGGTCACGTAGCACGGCTTGTCCCGGAGTAGGTCCAGGATCCGGCGCCGGTTCCGGTTGCCGAGCAGATCGAGGAATCGGGCGAGGTCGTCGTGCTCGAGCATGGTCAGCAGACGTCGGTCTAAAAATTATAAATGATTATTGTTCGAACATCCGGTAATTCGGGGCCTCGTCCGTGATCAGGATGTTGTGCGGATGGCTCTCGCCGACTCCGGCCGCCGTGATCCGGACGAAACGCCCGCCGTACCGGAGGTCGGCGATCGTGGCCGAGCCGGTGTAGCCCATCGCCGACCGGAGGCCGCCGACGAGCTGGTAGATCGCGTCCGAGGCGCGGCCGATGTACGGGGTCGCGCCCTCGACCCCTTCAGGCACGAACTT
Organism: Methanomicrobiales archaeon; assembly: GCA_017883495.1. Classification (GTDB taxonomy): domain Archaea; phylum Halobacteriota; class Methanomicrobia; order Methanomicrobiales; family Methanospirillaceae; genus UBA288. Next base: position 7,063 of record JADGNL010000077.1, read on the forward strand.
GGTCCGGCCGATCTCCTTCTTCTGGAAGTAGCGGTCCGATGACTGGCCGCCGGCCATCACGCCGAGTGAGCCCATGCCGCGGTACTGTTTGTACCGCCGCCCCTTGATCGCGACGATCCGGCCGGGCGACTCGTCCGTGCCGGCCAGGAGCGAGCCGAGCATGACCGAGTCCGCGCCGGCCGCGATCGCCTTGGCGATGTCGCCCGAGAACCGGACGCCGCCGTCGGCGCAGACGGGGACGTCGGCGGGTCCGGCCACGTCGGCGACGGCCGCGATCGCGGAGATCTGCGGCACCCCGACGCCGGCCACGATCCGGGTCGTGCAGATCGAGCCCGGGCCGATCCCGACTTTGAGCCCGTCCACGGTCCCGACGAGGGCCTCGGCCGCAACGCTCGTCGCGATGTTGCCGGCCACGACATCGACCTCGACCGAGCCCTTGATCTCGCCGACGGCTTTCACCACGGCGAGGTTGTGGCCGTGGGCGCAGTCGACCACAAGCGCGTCCGCGCCGGCCTCGACGAGGGCCATGGCTCGATCGTGGTCGTACGGTCCGACGGCCGCCGCCACGCGGAGGTTGCCGTCGCCGTCGCGTACGGCGCGCGGGTACTGCCGCTTCTCGAGGACGTCCTGCATGGTGATGATCCCGATCAGGTGGCCGCCGCCGTCCGTGACGGGCAGGCGCTCGACCTTGTTCGTGTACATGGTCTCGAGCGCGTCCTCCATGCTGAACGACTCGTCGGCCGTGATCGGGGAGGGCGTCATGATCGCCCGGATCGACTCCTTTCCGCGCCGGTTCACGATGGCGCGGACATCGCGGCGGCTAACAATCCCGATCACGACGTTGTTGCGGTCGACAACGGGCACGCCGCCGATCCCGTGGCCGCTCATCAGGGCCTCGACCTCGGAGACAGTCGTCTCGGGTCCGACGGACTGGACCTGCCGCTCGATCAACTCCTCGGCCTGCTTGACGAGCGTGACCTCGCGGCACTCCTCTTCGGCCGTCAGGTTGCGGTGGATCACGCCGATCCCGCCCTCGCGAGCGATCGCGATCGCCATGGCGGCCTCGGTCACGGTGTCCATTGCTGCCGAGACGAGCGGTATGTTCAGCGGGATCCGCCGCGAGAAGCGGGAGCGGGGGTCCGTCTGGTCCGGCTCGACGGCGGAGGCCGCGGGCTGGAGCAGAACATCATCGAACGTCAGAGCAAGGGGTGCTTCGGCAATCTTACGGCCGTACATGATTCACCGAATGGCCGCCATGGCCCGCTGCACGAGGTCTTCCTTCAGCATCGAGGTCCTGTCGCCGCCGCAGACCATCCCCCGGACGCCGATGATGTCCGGGTCGATCCGGCGGAGGGAGGGGAGGTCGTCGAAGACGAGCGAGCCCGCGAGCGCGACGCCGAGGCCGGCCGCGTGGCCGACCGCGACGAACCGGGCGAGGACGGCCTCATCCATGAACTCGAACGTGGACCGCCCGTCCTTTTTACCCGTGTCGACCATCACGACGTCGGCGCCGGCCTCGGCCGCGAGCGGAACCACGTCGAACGGCGAGATCGTCCCGAGCCGCTTGAAGTCGGAGTACGCCGCGATCACGACCTTCCGGTCGGGATAGTCGTCCTTGACCGCTCGGACCACGCCCTCGATAATGGCGCGCGCCTCGGTCTCGCCGGCGACCATCAGGCCGCACTTGATGTAGTCCGCGCCAGCGGCCGCCGCCCCGAGCGCGGCGAGAGCGGCGCCGCCGGGGCGGTTGTCGAAGTCGCCGATCGCGGCCGAGACCGGCTTCTCGGTCATCCCCTTGATCCCGCGGATCACCCAGGGAAAGTTCGCCCCGAGCGACCCCTCGGCCGGCCGTTTGACGTCGATGATATCAGCGGCGAGCGCGCGCTCGGCCTCCTCGAGGCTGCTCGGGCTGACAAGCAGTTGCATAGAGCAGATATATGCGCTCCCGTTAATAGGGGTTCCGAAAATGCGGGAACCTCCCCATCCGTGGAAAAGCATCTCTGCTCCGAGCGCACACCCGATCAGCGGATGGAACTGATCCTCGCCGTCGACCTCCTGAACGGCCTCGTGGTCCACGGCGCCGCGGGGGCGCGCGAGACGTACCGGCCCCTCGACTGGGGCCTCGCGCCGTCGGCCCAGCCGGAAGAGTACCTCGCGACCCTTCGGCCCCGGCACGTCTACATCGCGGATCTCGACCGGATCATGAAGACCGGGGACCATGGGGCACTGATCGCCCGCCTCGCCCCCAGTGTCGCGGCCTGCTACGTCGACGCTGGCTACTCCTCGGCGGCAGAGTGCCGGGCCGCGACGGGTTTCGTGCCCGTGCTCGGCACCGAGACGGCCGCCGACGTCCTCGGCGACTGCCCGAGCGGCGTTCTCTCGCTCGACTGCCGGAACGGGCGCGTGCTCCCCCATGGCGAGGACCCCGCCGCGTTCCTTGAGCGGGTCCGCGGCCTCGCGTTCGCTGGCCA
>JADGNL010000078.1 GCA_017883495.1 Methanomicrobiales archaeon
GGGCTCGCCGAGGCGGACCGGCACCCCGAGGGCGAGGCCCTGTTCCCCGTGATCGTATTGACCCGGGTGCTCCAGCGGATGGTCGCGCTCCCCATCCCGTTCGCGTACGGCCTGCCCGAGGTCGGGGGCGCGCTGGGCTGCTCCTTCGTCTGCGCCCGCGATCCCGCCTTCTGGTTCGACCTCTCGAACCGGCTCAGGAGCGACCTGATCCTCGGGGCATGGGAGGACGGAAGGCCCGGGCTGGTCGGCCGGGTGGAGCGCGAGCTCGAGCGGCGCGTCCGGGCCGCCTCGTCCGTGGTGGACGGGGTCCGGCAGGCCCTCGGCGGGCGTGGGCTCTTCGCCTACTCGCCGAAGTTCCGGTTCCCCGCCGCATTCGAGATCGCGGCGCCCGAGCTCTCGCGCCTCGCGTTCATTGTCCGGTACGAGACGTACCTGAACGCGATCGAGCTCCGGGAGCGCCGGGCCGAGCCGTTCGAGGGGCGCGTTGCGGACGGGGTCTCCGTGCCCATCGTCTACCGCGGCGGGATGACGTGGGAGCCCGAGGTGCCGGTCGACCGGTTCCGGGTCGTGCGGGAGCACAAACTCGAGCACCGGAACCCGGTCTCGCTCCTGGTCCCGGCCGGCGAGGAGGGGGAGCGGACCCAGCAGCGGCACGACGACGTCCGGCTCGGTTCCTTCCGCGCCCGCCCGCCGGACGGCTCGTGGTACGTCCGCCTCCGGCCCGACGACGGCCGGAGCGACCGGATCGCGCGCTTCGAGGTCCGGTTCTCGCGGCGGCCCGACCCGTTTCCCTTCGCCGTCGGGGACCGGGCCGTGGTCCACCCGGTGGCCAAGGACTACACGTCGGGAACGCTGCTGGAGCGGCTCGCCGCGATCGACGGGGCGGAGGACCCGCCGCTCCTGCGCCTGATCCGCGACCCGGTGGGCTTTGCGGGGGCCGTGACGGAGCCGGACGACGTGACGGCCGACGCCCTCGCGCGGGCCGTTGCGGCCGGTATGACCGCGAGCCAGCAGGACGCCCTCCGCCACCTGCTCTCGCGCCGCCTCACGCTCGTCTGGGGGCCGCCGGGCACGGGCAAGACCGCGTTCCTCGCAAAGGGCCTGCTCGCCCTCGGGCGCGCGAGGGCCGCGGCCGGCCTGCCGACGCTGGTCATGGTCTCGGCCCTGACCCACGCGGCGATCGAGAACGTCCTCTCGGCCGTCAACGCCGAGCGCGGCGACCAGGGGATCGCCGACGACGTCCTGATCGCGAAGCTCGGGCCCTGGCAGGGGCGGACGGGGCGGCCGGACGGCATCGGCTCGCTCGAGCCGCGCGACGTGACCGCCGACCGGCTCGCCCGGCGCGCCGTCGCGATCGTCGGCGGCACGGGGTACAAGCTCGACCGGATCGCGGGCGGCGACGGCGGCGCCGAGTTCGACCTCCTCGTGGTCGACGAGGCCTCGCAGCTCCGCTTCCCCGAGCTCGCGCTCGGGCTGGATCGACTTCGGCCCGACGGACGGCTCGTCCTCGTCGGCGACGACCTCCAGCTCCCGCCGATCACCAAGGGCGAGTACCCGCCCCCGGCCGACGACCTCCCCGGGCTCGAGTCTTCCGCCTTCGCGTACCTGCGGCGGCGGGACGCGAAGGGCAGCGCGTCCTTCACCCGGGTCCTGACCGAGAACTGGCGGATGAACGAGACCCTGTCGCGCTTCCCGGCCGAGACGATCTATTATCCGGCGCGGTACGCGCCCGTCAACCTCGAGGTGGCGTCGCGGGAGCTCGCGCTCCGGACTCCTTCGGACGATGGGGACGGGAACCAGAGTCTTCTCGCCTTCCTCGTCGCGCCCCGCTACCCGCTCGCCGTCGCGATCCTGGAGGACGTCCGGGCGACCGTCAAGAACGAGCCCGAGGCCGAGCTGGTGGCGAGCCTCGCCAAGCTCCTCCGCGACCGGCTCCTGCACCCGCGGACGAAGCGGCCGTACCCGCCGACGGACGAGGGCGACCGCGCCTTCTGGCGCGAGGCGCTGGAGATCGTCTGCCCGCATCACGCCCAGATCCACGCGGTCCGCCAGCTCCTCGGCCAGATGCACGAACGGGACTGGGTGCCGTTCGTGGACACGGTCGACAAGATGCAGGGGCAGCAGAGCGAGGCCGTGCTCGTCTCGTACGGGGTCAGCGACATCGAGACCGCGCTCTCGGAGGCGAAGTTCATCTACTCGCTCAACCGGCTGAACGTCGCGGCCACGCGGGGGCGGGCGAAGTGCGTGGTCTGCCTGCCCCGGCCGCTGCTGAAGGCCTCGCCGGCCGTGCTCGAGGACGAGGAGGCGCTCAAAGGGCTCTCGCACATGCTCGCGCTCGTGGAGTTCGCGCAGGCCCACGGCGAGGAGCGGACCTTCACCTGGACCGACATGAACGGGGCGACGGCCCGCGTCACGGCCATCAGGGCCAGGGTCGAGCCCGGGCCGGGACCGGTGCGATCGGTTTAGAAAAAGATCGGGGCAACCACCCCGCGGAAATTGAGGTGACGCGCGAATACGGATCGGTTCAGGAGCCTTCGATCAGTTCCTCGACGATGCCGCGGCCCGCCGGGTCGTTCGCGAACGCGGTCTCGACGGCCGCCCTGCCGTGCTCGCCGCCGATCTTCGAGAGCGCGGCCGCGGCCATCCAGCGGCAGCACTCGTTCTTTCCGTTCAGGTTCTCGACGAGCGGGTCCACGGCCCGAGCATCGCCGATGTGCTCGAGCGCCCAGATCGCCGCAACGCGGACCAGGTAGTTGTCGTGGCCCGTCCCGGCCACGAGCGCGTCGACGGCCGGTGCGCCGATCCGCTCGAGGGCCACCGCTGCGCGCCACCGCGTCTCGCGCTCGGCCGAGCCGAGCAGGTCCGCGATCGCGTCGACCGCGTTCTCGCCGTGCGCGGCGACCGCCTCGGCCGCGTCGAGCATATCGTAGGTCGTTCCCTGCACGAGCTTCTGGACGAGCTCGCTGACTGACTGGTTCTCCTTCTCCATCTCTCTCCTCCTCCGCCGAACTCCTTCGGCACAATCACCTCGCACGGGGTATATAATAGAAATTTGCACCCCGACGTTGCACGGCAATATCGACGGGCGACATACGGGGCCCGAACGCCGGACGGGGCGCTCGGAGCCAGGATCGGTGCGGCCGACGGTGAAGCGCAACGACGCTCAGGGGAGACGCACTCCGCCGTGATCGAGCCGGGTTCCGCGGTTGAAGACCCGTACCCCGGACATCCCGCCACGGGAGGGCGGGTTGGCGGATGTTCTTCCCCCGATCGCGCCCTGACGATCCTCCGGAGGGCAACCTTTTTATAGTGACGACGTCCCTATCGGCAGCGCCCAGCGCCGAACTCCGTCTGCGGCGGTACGACGCCCTGTAAGGAGCGAGGCTCGGGCAGGTACCCGCGCCGGCACGGTCCCTGACAACCCGTCGCGCGGAACGGGGGCAGAGGCCGCGTGACCCGGCGGCGAATCCCACGAAGGTCATTTGCAGGAATGGGATGACAGTCGAGATAGTTCGGCACGTTGCGGAGACGGAGTGGAGGCGCTTTCTGGACGGATCCAGCGATGCCACTCTCTATCACACCCCGGAATGGAAGATGTTCCTCGAGAGGACGTTCGGCTACCTGCCTCACTATCTCTTCGCCACCGACGACCGCGGAGAACTGATAGGCCTACTCCCTCTATTTGCGGTGAAGAGCCGGTTGACAGGAGACCGGTTATGCTCGGTCCCGTTCTCCCACGAGTCCGGGTGCCTCGGTGAGCCGATCGCATGCCGTGCCCTGCTCGGCGAGGCGATTGAGCTCTCGAAACGGCTCCGGATCGGCCGGATCGAGATCCGGAATTCCGTCGGCCACGAGGATTTTCACGGCGTGAGCGATTACAGCA
>JADGNL010000079.1 GCA_017883495.1 Methanomicrobiales archaeon
CCGACGTTCCCCTCGTACAGGGGGTTGACCAGGACGACCTGGACCTCGGGCATCGCCCTACCGGACCGCGCGGACGGTCGCCTTCAGCACGGAGGGGCCGGCCTCGTACACGGCGTTGCCGACCACGACCGTGTCCGCGTACTTCGCCATCTCGGCGGCCTGCTCCGCCGTCCGGATCCCGCCGCCGTAGTAGAGCACGGCCCGGTCGATCCCGTCCCGGACCGCCTTCACGACCGCGGGGTCGCCGTAGGTGCCGCTGTACTCGACGTAGACGATCGGGAAGCAGAAGTACCGGTCGGCCACGGTCGCGTACGCGGCCGCCGACTCGGGCGAGAGCGGGCAGCGGGCGCCCGTGACCCGGCCCACGGCCGAGTCGGGGTTGAGCACGATGTAGGCCTCCTGCACCACCTTCTCCCAGGCGACGGGCTCCTGCCGGGCCACCTCGTGCTGCATGGCCTCCAGGACCCACTCGTGGTGCTGGCCCACGATCCAGCGGACGTCGGTCGTGTTCATCACGCTCGGGATGAAGAGGAGGTCGATCCCGTCGACCAGCACGCCCTCGGGGCCGGCAGGCTCGACCACGAGCGGGAGGTCGTAGGCCGCCACCTGCTGCCGGAGCTCGGCCATATTCTCGCGGGTCACGTTCAGCGTGCCCGAGAGCATAAGGGCGTCCGTGCCGCTCGCCGCGATCTCCGCGATCGCCTCGGGCGAGAGCCGCTTGTCCGGGTCCAGCTTGGTGACGTGGACCCAGTCCTGCCAACGGGGAGGCATTCAGTATGATATCGTCGGCGGGACCATTAAGTCCCGATCATCCGGTGGTCGCCTGGCGGGGGGCTCCGGCGAGGGCCTGGAAGTCCTGGATCTTCCGGACGGGCAGGCCCGACGTCTCGGCCACGGTCCGCGGGTCGGCCCGGACCAGGGTCTCGGCGTCGTACACGCCGCCGCTGTAGAGCTTCTCGATCGTGGACTCGCCCACGCCGGGGATCGCGAGGAGCTCGGCGCGCCCGCGTTCGAGCTGCCCCTTCGTCGTCCGCTTCGGCGCGGGCCGGCCGAGGGCCGCGCAGACCAGTTCCACGTGCCGGTGGACCGTGTCGGGCGAGATCCCGGTCCGGAGCATGATGGACGCGGGCGGGAGGCCGAGGAAGTCCTCCGGGCGTTTGATCCCGGCCGCGTAGTACTTCTTGAGGCTGATCGGCGGAATCCCCATCGCGCGGAGGCGGCGATCGCTGCAGAGCGCGCCCGCGGCGTCGAGGAGGGTCGCGGCCTCCTTCTCGCCGATCCCGGAGGCGTGGAGCGCCTCGACGGAGGTGCCGGCCAGGTGCTCGACCGTGTCGATCCCCCTGGCAAAGAGGGCACGCATGATCTTCGCGTGGCTCCGTCCTTTTCGCGGCGGGACGTGGGCCCGGACGAACTTGCGGAGTTCGGAGCGCCGGCGGAGGAGCGCCAGCACCTCGCCGGCCTCTTCCTTCAGCCGTTCCGCGGCCCGGACGTTCACCCCGGCGAGGGGTGCGAGCGCGGCCGGGTCGGCCGCCGCGACCTCGTTGACCGCGTACACGTGGGCCGCGTTCAGCCGATCGATCAGCTCCGGCGTCATGGACGGCATCAGGGCCATGGTCTCGCGGTTCGACGTGATGTGGTGGCAGAGCGGGCAGCCGATGTCCCAGGGACGCGAGCCCTTCGCGAGCAGGCGGACGTGGGCCAGCCCGTGCGTGGGGCAGACGTCGTCGGTCCGGATCGCGAAGCCCCAGGTCGTGGCCGGCAGGCCGATGTTGAACCGGCACTCCGGGTAGCCGTTGCAGCCGATGAACTGGCTCGACCGGACGTGGTGGAGGCGGAGGTCCCGGGCGCAGACCGGGCACGGCCCGAGGATCAGCTCCTCCACGGTCCGGCCCATGATGTCGCGCCCGATCTCGTCGCCGTGGGCTTCGAGCTCGTCGAAAGCCCGGTGGAGCATGGCCCGCGACTCGTTCACGACCTCGTCCCGGCTCCGCTGCCGGGCCTTGATCTCCTGCATGTGCGCGTCGATCGCGGTCGTCATCTCCGGCCGCGTGATCGCGGCCGCGTGGCCCTCGAGGGACTCGATCACGGCGCGGCCCACGAGGGTCGGGCGGAGGGGGTTGCCCTCGACGTACTTGCGCCCGACGAGCTTGCCGATCACCTCGTGCCGGGTCGACTTGGTCCCGAGGCCGAGCTCCTCCATGTCCTGGATCAGGCGCGACTGCGTGTACCGCGGCGGGGGCTGGGTCTCCTTCTCCTCGAGCCGGACGGCCGCTATCGGGAGGCGCTCGCCGACCGCGAACGGCGGCAGCTCGTTCTCCGTCGCCGCGGAGTACGGGTAGACCGTGCGCCATCCGGGCTCGGCCAGGGTCGCGCCGGTCGTGGTGTACGGCTCGTTCCCGGCCTCGAAGAGGACCTTCTTCGTGGTCCAGCGGGCGTCGGGCGAGAGGGTCGCGAGGAAGCGGCGCACGACGAGCTCGTACAGGCGCCAGCGCTCCTCGCCGAGCTCGGCCCGCGAGGCCGCGCCGGCCGGGTGGATCGGCGGGTGGTCGGTCGAGGACTTCTTGCCGCGGGTCGGGCTCGCGCGGCGGTTGGAGCGGACCCAGGCGACGTCGTCTCCGAACTCGGTCCGCGCGAGGGTCCCGAGGATCCCGTCGAGCTCGAGGGAAGGCGGGTAGATCGTGTTGTCCGTGCGCGGGTACGAGATGTACCCGTGCATGTACAGGTCCTCGGCGACCCGCATCGCGTTCGCGGCCGAGAAGCCGAGCCGGCTCGCGGCCACGATGAACTGGGTCGTGTCGAACGGGGTCGGGGCGCGGTCGGCCTTGGACCCCTCGCGCGAGTCGGTCACGACGAGCGGGGGCCGGGTCCGGTCGCGGGCGGCCTCGGCCGACGCGCAGTCCGTGAACCGGTTGGTCGTGTGGCGGGCGGAGAACGCGCAGCCCGCGCGCTCGGAGTCGACCGTGAGCACCCAGTAGGACTCGGGCTCGAAGGCCTCGATCTCGCGCTCGCGGTCCACGATCATGGCGAGCGTCGGCGACTGGACGCGGCCGACCGAGAGGATGTTCTTGCCGCCGCGCCGCGCGGCGAGGCTCAGGAACCGGGTCAGGGACGCACCCCAGATCAGGTCGATCACCTGCCGGGCCTCGCCGGCCGCGGCCAGGGCGAAGTCGAGCTCGGCCGTCGAGCTGAATGCGGTCTTGATCTCCTGCGGCGTGATGGCCGAGAACCGGGCCCGGGCGACGGGGACGTCGGGCCGGGCCGCGCGGACGATGTCGTACGTCTCCTTCCCGATCAGCTCTCCCTCGGTGTCGAAGTCCGTCGCTATGGTGACCCGGTCCGCCCGCTTCGCGAGCTTCTGGACCAGGTTCACGATCTTCTTGTCGGTCGGGGTCTTGATGGTCCGTGCGTCGATCAGGGACCGCGGCGTGTGCTGCTCGGAGCGCCAGTTGGTGTACCCGGGCTCGAAGTCGATCTCGACCACGTGGCCCCGGAGGCCCACCACGGTCGTGTCGCCGAACGAGTAGGTGCTGACGCCCCCGTCCTTCCTGGTCTCGACGTAAGCCTTCTCCGCGAGGATCCGGGCGATCCGCTCGGCCGCGATGTTCTTCTCGGTGATGATCAGGTGCACGTCCTTCACTCCTCCAGGGCTTCGGCGAGAAGCCGTCCCAGCTCCCGCGGATCGGCACGCCCGCGGGTCTTCTTCATGACCTGGCCGGCCAGGTAGTTGATCGCGCTCGCCTTCCCGGCCCGGTAATCGGCAACGGCCTGCGGGAACTCGGCGATCGCCTCGGCGATCGCGACCGCGACCCCGTCGTCGCCGGTCGCGGCGAGGCCGAGCCGGTCCACGACGGCCTTCGGCTCCTCGTCGCCGTCCAGGACGGCGCGGAGGACCTCGATGCCGGAGCGGTCCGTGATGGTGCCGGCCCTGACGAGGGCGAGCAGGGCCCGGAAGCGCGCCGGGTCGACCGTCGCGACCGTGCGGTCGCGGTAGTTGAGCTCGCCGAGCAGGGTGTCGGCGACCCAGGTGGCCGCGAGCGCGGGGTCGTCGCCGGCGACCTCCTCGTAGAACGCGGCCAGGCGCAGGTCGCCCGTGAGCGTCCGAGCGTGGTTGAGCGAGAGGCTGTACTGCGCCACGAACCGCTCGCGCCTGGCCGCGGGGAGCTCGGGGAGCGCGATCGCGTCGACCCAGCCCGCGACCCGCAGCGGGGGCAGGTCGGGCTCGGGGAAGTAGCGGTAGTCGTGCTCCTCGACCTTCGAGCGGGAGCTCGTGGTGGTGCCGCGGGCCTCGACGAAGTGCCGGGTCTCGCGCTCTATGGTCGCGCCGCGCCGGATGAGCGAGCGCTGGCGCGTGATCTCGAAAGTCAGGGCCTTCTCGACGCCGCGGTAGGACGAGATGTTCTTGACCTCGGCCCGCTCGTGGCCCCGGATCGAGATGTTCGCGTCCACGCGGAGCGAGCCCTCCTTCTCGGAGTCGTAGACGCCGAGGTACTCGAGGGTCGCGCGGAGCTGGGCGAGCAGGCGCCGCGCCTCCTTGGGCGAGCACATGTCGGGCTCGGTCACGATCTCGATCAGGGGCACGCCCGAGCGGTTGTAGTCGACGAGCGAGTACCGGCCCCGGTCGACGTTCCCCTTGTGGACGAGCCGGCCGGGGTCCTCCTCGACGTGGATCCGGGTCAGGCGGACGCGCTTCTCGCCGCCCTCCTCGCCCTCGATCTCGATGTACCCGCCGAGCGCGAGGGGGCGGTCGTACTGCGTGATCTGGTAGCCCTTGGGGAGGTCGGGGTAGAAGTAGTTCTTCCGGCTGAACTCGCACTCCTCGGGGATCGTGCAGTGGAAGGCCTTCGCGACCTTCAGCGCGTACTCGATCGCGGCCCGGTTCGTTGCCGGCATGGTGCCGGGGAGGCCCAGGCAGACCGGGCAGACGTGGGTGTTCGGCCCGTCGTCGCGGTAGTCGGTCGAGCAGGGGCAGAAGAGCTTGGTTCGCGTGTCGAGCTGGCAGTGGACCTCGAGGCCGATGACGACGTCGCTCATGCCGTCGCCTCCTCGTACGCGGCCGCGATATCGATGACGCCCTCGTCGTCGAAGGGCCGGCCCGTCAGCTGGAGCCCGACGGGGAGGCCGTTGACCGTGCCGCACGGGACCGAGATGGCCGGGACGCCCGCGAGGTTCGCGGGGACGGTCAGGACGTCGGCGAGGTACATGGAGAGGGGGTCCGCGAGTTCGCCGAGCCGGAACGCGACCGTGGGCATGGTCGGGCCGGCCAGGACGTCGACGTCGTTGAAGAGCCGCGCGAAGTCGGCGGCGACGTTCGCCCGGGCCGTCTGGGC
>JADGNL010000080.1 GCA_017883495.1 Methanomicrobiales archaeon
CAGTCCGCCGCCGGTCGACGCCGGGACAGTCGAGCCGCGGCGGCGGCTCCCGGCCGAGCACGGCGGCCGCGAACTTGATGTCCGAGTTCCGGTAGCGGTACGGTTCGGCCGCGCCGGTTGCGAGCAGCTCCTGCAGCCGCGTCGGCCGGATCGCGGGCGCCTGCTCGAAGGACCAGCACGCGACCGGGCCGCAGGAGGACCCCCAGAGGAACCGGCAGGGGTGGCGGAGGTGGAGCCCGGCTTTGAGGAGCTCGCGCTGGACGGCCCGGAGGCCGGTCGCGTTTTCGAGGTCGGCCGGCTCCACGAGCAGGACCGTGCCGCGCTCGTCGAGGTGCGAGGCCCAGCGCATGACCGTCGCGGCCTTCGCGGTAGGATCGCCGGGGAGCTCGTTGAGCAGGTTCGAGAGGACGAGGAGGTCGATCCCGTCGGGAATCTCCGCGTCGCCGACGGTCACGGCGTCGGCCGCGAGGGCACGGCGGATGCGGACGGCGTCGTTCGGCTCCGCGAACCCGCGGACCAGGTGGCGGCAGGCCTCGCGGTGCTCCTCCGAGGGCTCGACCGGCAGTACCTCGGCCGAGAAGCCCGGCAGGTATCGGCCGAGCGTGATCAGCGCGAGCGGGACCACGCCCGGCCCCGTGCCGAGGTCGACGACGCGCATGCCGCGGGAGAGGAGGCCGTCGGCCGCGAGCCGGGCGAGGAGGCGGCAGGACTGGAAGTAGTAGACCGGGAACTGGTACGCGAGGTACGCGAGGACCGAGTACCCGCTCCGGTACGAGATCCGGCGCCGCTCGCCGGCCTTCCAGTACCCGCTCTTCTGCGCCACGACGGCGCGCCGCAGTTTTTCGAGGACGGCGGGGTCGTCGAGCGGCTTTCCCGTCTTGGTCGCGACGTAGCCCTCGACGAGCGCCTCGAGCGGCTCGGGGAGCCGGCCCGCGTCGAGAAACGCGGAGAATGCCCGGAGGGCGTCCGGCGAGGGAATGAAGGGTTCGCCGCCGGCGGTCATGGTCTGGATGCTGCCGCGTCGCGGGCGAGGTAGAGGTCGGCGAGCCGGTTGAACGGCCCCTCGCCGAATCTCGCGGCGGCAGCGGCCGCCCTGTACTTCCAGTTGCCGGGCTGGAGGGCCGCGCCGCGCCGGAGGTAATTCCGCCCCTTCGCGAACTCGCCCGCCCGGGCCCACTGGAGCCCGAGCCGGACGTAGTGCTCGGCGAGGATCGCCGGGTGGGCCGCGAAGTCGTCGTGGTGGAGCTCGAGGATCCGCTCCATCGAGCGGTAGATGCCCGTGCGGTTCTCGGAGATCCCAGTCGGGTCGTAGCGCGAGTTCAGGAGCGGTTCGTCGATGTACCGGAACTGGTAGTCGCGCGAGATCCGGAGGAAGAGCTCCCACTCCTGCTTCCCGGGCAGCCCCTCGAGCCAGTAGCCCGAGCGGTCGAAGCACTCGCGCCGGACCACGGCGGCCTGGGTGGTGACGAAGTTGTTCCGGAGGAGCTCCTCGTGGATCCAGCCGTCGCGCTTCTTCACCCAGGGGAGCGGGATGTAGACCCGGTTCTCGTTCGCATCGACGTACTTCCAGTACCCCGAGTAGACGACGCCCACCTCGGGGCCGGCGGTCTCGAACGCGGCCATGTTCTTTGCGAGCTTCTCGGGGAACCAGTCGTCGTCCGAGTCCTGGAACGAGATGAAGGGGGCACTTGCTGCGCGGATGCCGACGTTGCGCGCGTGGTTCGCGCCCTGGTTCGGCTCGTACCGGATGTACCGGACCCGCGGGTCGTCGTAGCGGGCCATGACGGCGGGCGTGTCGTCGCCCGATCCGTCGTCGACCACGATCAGCTCGAAGTCCGTGTAGGTCTGCGCGAGCACGCTCTCGATCGCCCGCGGCAGGAGGTGACCGCGATTGTACGTCGGGAGCACGACGCTGACCGTCGGGGTGCCCGGGGGCGTCGGCATGTGAGGGTGATGTTGGCGCCGGGGGGTCAAAAGGGTGATGCCGGCCGGCAGGAGACCGGCGACGGGGGCTCCGGCGCGGGATTACCGGGCCTGGGCGTCGTACGCCACGAGGACCGATCCGGTCTCCTGTTCGAGCGATCGGAGCCGTTCGAGCTCTCCGGGGGAGAGCTGCCTGTACCGGGGGAGTCGCTCGTACCCGACGAGGACGACGCCCATTCTCTCCTCGAGGCGCCGGATCTCGTCGAGCTGCCGGTCCTCGAGCCGTGCGGGCCGTGCGCATTCCATGCCTTTCACCGGACGGTTACTCTCCCTCCCGGGATATATGCGTTCGGGCGGCTGCAGGGGAGGGGAAGCCGGGTTCCATTCCGGTTTCTCCATATCGAAGATGCGACTCTCACGCCTGAGGCCCTCCTCTCCTCTTCCTTGTGGGACTCCGACCCTGGCCCGCGTTCGACGAACGGCCGTGAATCCATCGCCCGTCGTTATTGCCGTGCAACGTCGAATTGCAAATTTCTATTATATACCCCGTGCGAGGTGGTTGTGTCGAGAGATTCGGCAGGGGAGAGGAGAGAGATGGAGAAGGGGAACGAGTCAGTTCACGAGCTCGTTGCGAAGCTCGTGCAGGGAACGACCTACGAGATGCTCGACGCGGCCGAGGCGATCGCCGCGCACGGTTCGGCAGGCGTCGTATCCGTCGCGCCCCTGCTCCGGGCGAAGGACCGCGAGACGCGGTGGCGGGCCGCAGTCGCCCTCGAGCGGATCGGCGCGCCCGCAGTCGATGCCCTGGTCATGGGCGCCCGCGACTCCGACTATCTCGTCCGGGTCCCGGCGATCTGGGCGCTCGAACACGTCGGCGACGACCGGGCCGTGGGCGCGCTCGTCGAGAATCTGATCGGCAAGAACGAGTGCTGCCGCTGGATGGCCGGAGCGGCTCTCACGGCGATCGGCGGGGCCGAGGGGCGCGGTCAGGTCGATGCCGCCTTCGCGAACGACCCGGCCGGACGCGGGATCGTCGAGGAACTGATCGAGGGCTCCTGATATCGCCAATCCCCGGTCCGTGATTGGAATCCGCCGTCAGGTTCACCATCGCGGGGCTCCGCGCCCCCCCTCGTTTTTTCGTTCGCACCTGCCATGAGACGACGTGTTCCTCGGTGGCAGTTCTGCGGTTTTCGCTCCGGGCCGATGTTCGGGCCATCGCTCCGGACGCGTAAAAAAAAGAGATTCGGATTGCTCAGTCGAGCAGGATGCCGAGCGCCTGGTCCCTGTACGCGTCCATCACGTACGGCAGGCCCGAGACCTTCGCGGCCTCTTCCGAGAGGGCGAAGACGTCGTCCCGCGTGACCGTCCTGAGCGAGAAGTTCCTGCTGCCGGCCATCAGCTGCTGCAGCCCGGTCTTGAAGCGCTGGGCGTAGGTGTAGATACCGGCCGCGCCGAGCGGGATCTCGTTGATCCGGCTGCCGTACTTCTCCTTGAGCTCCTCGTAGTTGGCGAAGATCTCCGGGATGGTCGAGCCGTACTTCGCGACGCCCTTGGGCAGATCGCCGGCCTCGAGCCACTTGCCGATGTTCTTCCCAACGAACCCGGGGATCATCAGCCCGCGGCCCATGCAGACCGCCTTGACGTACGGGGCGCCCATCGCGAGCGACTTGAAGACGTTCGCTTCGTCGCCGAAGCCGCCGCCGATCGCGAGGTCCGGTACGCGCATGCCCTTCTTCGTGAGGAGGCCGGCGTACTGGTGCGCGAGCGCCTGGAGGTAGAACGTCGGGATGCCCCACTCGTTCATCATCGGCCAGGGACTCATGCCCGTGCCGCCGCCGGCGCCGTCGATCGTCAGGAGATCGATCTTGGCCTCCGAGCCGAAGCGCATGGCCATGGCGAGTTCCTGGGCGGAGTACGCGCCCGTCTTGAGCGTGATCCGCTTGAACCCGATCCCGCGCAGGCGGTCGATCTCCTCGAGGAAGCCCTCCTTCGAGACGAAGCCGAGGCGCGAGTGGCGCTCGAACTCCTTCAGGCCGCCGGCCGCGAAGGCCTTCTCGTTCTCGCTCGCCGTGGGGTCGGGCAGAACGATGTATCCGCGCCGCTTCAGCTCGCGGGCGCGCTCGATGTCGCGGACCTTGATCTCTCCGCCGATGCACTTCGCGCCCTGGCCCCACTTCAGTTCAATTGTGTCCAGATTGTGTTTCGAGGCGACATACTCCGCGGTTCCAAGCCGGGTGTCCTCCACGTTCATCTGGACGAGGATCTCGCCGAAGCCCTCGTGGAACTTCCGGTAGATCTCGATTCTTCTGTCGATCTCGGGGGATTTCGTTACTTTACCGTTGTTGTCGCGGACCAGGCCGGGGTCGATCCCGCCGACGTTCTCGCCGCAGACGAGGGTGATCCCCGAGATGGCCGCGCCGATGGCGAAATGCTCCCAGTTGACCCGGGCGATCTCGGTCGAGCCGAGCGCGCCCGTGAAGATCGGGAGGCGCATGGGGACCTTGATGTCCCAGCCGTACTCGGTCCGGGTGTCGACGTCGGAGAAGATCGCGGTGTCGGGCGAGGCCTCGACGCCCTCGGGAAGCCCCCGGGCGCCCACTGCGTAGCCCTGGATGTTCACGTGCGAGTAGTCGACGGGGAACTGCTTGTCCGCGCCGGCCGTGATCTCGCCGAACGGGCCGGGGTAGAGGACCTCGCGCCCGCGGAATGACGAGAGCCAGATCTCGCAGGCCCCGCGGCACCCGTCCACGCAGCGCGTGCAGATGCCGGAGGTCGGCGAGACGTCGCGGGACCGGTTCGAGGTCCCGACGGCCTCGTTGGTGTTCGGTGTTCGTAGATTCATGAGTCACCTGTTCTCAAATCTGGACGGAGCGCACCGAGCGAGCCCGGCGGACCGAGACGTCAGAGAATCCCGGACTGCGCCCGCATACGACTCCGCTGATGGAACTTCGCTGTTGCCATATATAAAAACGATGGGTCAAACGGAGAGCGATACGGGCTTGAAATCGCGAACGGGGCGATTAAATCATATGCTTTGGATCCGGGGAACAGCGCTTCCTTCCGACGATATATAGGTATCCGGCTTTCGTTTCCTGGCTCATTGAATGGATGTGTGAAATGGGAAAAAAGGTGGAACAGTTACCCTTCGACGCGCTTGATCAGGTTCTCCATGACCTCGTTGATCGCCTTCCAGGTGGGGTCGTCGAGCCCCCGCCGGATCACGGCCGGCCGGCCCGCGTCGCCGGCCTCGCGCATCGCGATATCGAGCGGGATCGACCCGAGATACGGGACGCCGAGATCCTCGGCCATCTTCTTGCCGCCGCCCTTGCCGAAGACGTCGATCTCCGTCTGGCAGTGGGGGCAGACCATCCCGCTCATGTTCTCGACCACGCCGATCACGGGGATGCCGAGCTTCTCCACGAACCGCACGGCCTTGCTCGTCTCGAGGGTGGCCACCTCCTGCGGCGTGGTGACGATCACGGCCCCCCGCAGGTTCGGCGCGAGCTGGGCGATCGTCAGCGCCTCGTCGCCCGTACCCGGCGGCAGGTCGACCACGAGATAATCGAGCGAGCCCCAGTTGACGTCCGTGAGGAACTGGCTGATCGCGGACATCTTCATCGGTCCCCGCCAGATCACCGGCGTCGAGGTGTCGGGGAGCAGGAACGCCATCGAGACCGCCGCGAGCGTCCCGGTGACGCGCACGGGTTCGATCTTGTTGTCGATTGTCTGGAGCCGGGAGTTCTCGATCCCGAGCATCTTCGGGACCGTCGGCCCGTGGAGGTCGAGGTCGAGCAGGCCCGTGTTGTACCCGTGGCTCGAGAGGGCGTATGCGAGGTTCACAGCCACCGTGGACTTACCCACGCCCCCCTTGCCCGAGAGGACCAGGATCACGTGCTTGACGTCGAGCGCGGCCCTCTCAGGGAGGCTGCTCTCCATGCCGTGCTCCTTTGCGCTCGGGCAGCTCGCGCACTCGCCGCTGCAGCTCTTCTTCATCTCGTCGTCGGTGCACGCGTCGGGATCGGTCGAATTCTCGGGCATAACGCTATCCCGTTCTCGATGAGTCGGATACTATTTAAGGTTGCCACCCCGCATCCTGACAGCGAAGGTTACATGCGTCGGCAGAGCGATTAGGACGGAAAGCAGACACTTCTACAACGCCCGGGAACCCGGGGGGACGGTCGGGTGAAGGACGGCATCGAGACGCTGCGGCGGGACGTGACCCGCCTCCGTGAGCGAGTGACGGACGCGGGTACCGGAGGTATTCGGCCTGTGGACACCCAGCCCCTCAGGAGCGAGCTCCTCTCGGCCGAGCAGCTCTCGGCCCACGCCGTGGAGATGGCGGACTGGTACGGCGTGGACATGAGCGGCGGCGACGACCGCCTGCTCCCCCGGCTCGCCGAGAACGAGACCATCCTGGTCGAGACCTTCACCCTCATTACGGCGGCGCTCGAGAAGAACCGCCGGATCGCGCCGGCCGGCGAATGGCTCCTCGACAACTTCTACCTGGTCGAGGAACAGGTCAGGACGGCCCGCCGCCACCTCCCACTCGGATACAGCCGGCGGCTCCCGCGCCTCGAGAACGGCCCGCTCGCCGGGTACCCCCGCGTCTACTTCCTCGCCCGCGAGCTGATCGCGCACAACGACGGACGGGTGGACCTCGATGTCCTCTCCGCGTTCGTAGAGGCGTTCCAGACCGTGGCCCCGCTTCGTCTGGGCGAGCTCTGGGCCGTCCCGATCATGCTCCGGCTCGCCCTGATCGAGAACCTGCGCCGGGTCTCGACCCGGATCGGGGCGAACCGGGTCGACTCGGACAATGCCTCCGTCTGGGCCGACCGGATGATCGAGATCGCCGAGAAGGACCCGAAGAGCATGATCCTGGTCGTGGCCGAGATGGCCCGCTCGGACCCGCCCATGACCAGCGCCTTCGTGGCGGAGCTGGCGCGGCAGCTCCGGGGGCGATCGCCGGTTCTGACCCTGGCCCTGACCTGGATCGAGCAGCGGCTCTCGGAGATGAGCCTGACTATCGAGCAGATGGTCCAGATGGAGACCCGGGCACAGGCCGCGGACCAGGTCTCGATCGGCAACTCGATCACGTCGCTCCGGACCCTCGACGGGATCGACTGGCGGGTCTTCGTCGAACGACTCTCGATCGTCGAGAGCGTGCTCCGGTCCAACCCGCAGGACCCGTATGCCGCGATGGACTTCGCGACCCGCGACCGGTACCGGCACGTGGTCGAGACGCTGGCCCGGCACGCGCCCCTCTCGGAGGAGGAGGTGGCGCGGCGGGCCATGGAGCTCGCGGTCGACCGGCGCATGCGCCTCGGCGGGGCCGACCGATCGGCCCACGTCGGGTACTTCCTGATCGATCGGGGGCTTCCCGAGCTCCAGAAGACGGTCGGGTTCAGCCCGCCGACTGTGGAGCGGGTCCGGCGGATGGGGCGGCAGGCCCCCCTGCCGCTCTACCTCGGCGGGATCGCGCTTATCGCCGGACTGATCACGGCCATCGGCGGGGCATCGGCCGCCATGGCGGGCCTCCCCCTTGCCGCGCTCGCGCTCTTCGTCCCGGTACTCCTTCTCGCGGCGAGCCAGGCCGCGGTCTCGCTCATCAACTGGGCTGCAATGCTGATCGCCAAGCCGAAGATCCTGCCGCGCCTCGACTTCGACGACGGGATCCCGCTCGAATGCCGGACGCTCGTGGTGGTCCCGACGGTGATCTCGACCCCCGATGATGTCGACCGGCTGCTCGAGATGCTGGAGGTCCGGTACCTCGGCAACCGCGACCGGCAACTCTCGTTCGCGCTCCTCTCGGACCTTCCGGCCGCCGACAGCGAGGTGTTGCCGCAGGACGCGGAGACGATCGCCCGCGCCGTGGCAGGCACGGAAGAGCTCAACTCCCGGTACGCGGCCGAGGGGCGATCGCCGTTCCTGCTCCTGCACCGGCCCCGGCAGTGGAACCCGCGCGAAGCCCGGTTCATGGGCCACGAGCGGAAGCGTGGCGCGATCGAGGCCCTGAACGGGCTGCTGCTCGAGGGTCGAACCGATCTCTTCGCCGTGATCGTCGGCGACATCGCGGCCCTTTCAGGCACGCGGTACGTCATCACGCTCGACGCCGACACTGCGCTGCCGCGTGAAGAGGCCCGCAAGCTGGTCGGAACGGCGGCGCACCCGCTCAACCGGCCCGTGGTGGACCCGGCCCTCGGGCGAGTGGTGGCGGGCTACGGCGTGCTCCAGCCGCGGATCGGCCTGACCCTGACCGACTCGGCCCGGTCGTGGTACGTCCGGGTCTTCGGCGGCGAGCCGGGCATCGATCCGTACACGCGCGCGGTCTCGGACGTCTACCAGGACACCTTCAAGGAGGCCTCGTTCATCGGGAAAGGGCTCTACGACCTCGAGGCCTTCGGGGCGACCCTCGGGGAGCGGCTCCCCGAGAACCGCATCCTCTCCCACGACCTGATTGAAGGTTCGTACGCTCGCACGGCCCTGGTGACCGACGTCATGCTCTTTGAGGACCACCCGTTGCGGTACCTCGCCGACATATCGCGCCGCCACCGCTGGATCCGGGGCGACTGGCAGGTGGCGGCCTGGGCCCTTCCGACGATCCCGGCTCCCGGAGGCGAGCGGCGCCGGAACACGCTCTCGATCCTCTCGCGCTGGAAGGTCGTGGACAACCTCCGGCGCAGTCTGGTGGCGCCGGCCGAGACGGCCCTGCTCCTGATCGCGTGGCTTCTCCTCCCGAACCCGATCGGGTGGACGGCTGCCGTCGCGGCCCTCGTCTTCGCCCCGCCGATCATCGCCTTCCTCTACCGGCTCCTGCAGAAGCCGCGGGACCAGGGCCTCCTCCTCCACCTCCAGGATGCGGCCCGCTCGCTCCCCCGCTCGTTCGCGCAGCCGGTCTTCCTCTTCATCCTTCTTCCCTTCGAGGCGGCCGTCGCGCTCGACGCGGTCGGCCGGACCCTCTGGCGGCTGGTTCGGGGCCGCCATCTCCTCGAGTGGACCACGTCCCGCGACGCAGGACGGGCCGCGCCGGACCTCGCCGGCCACTACCGGAGGATGTGGCCCGCGCTCGCCGCAGGGGCGGCCGCCGGTCTCGTCATCGGTCTGCTCCGCCCCGAGGCGCTGGCGGCGGCCCTGCCGATCATCGGCCTCTGGTTCGCGTCGCCCGCCGTGGCCTGGTACCTGAGCCGCCCGCTGGCCGATCCCGTTCCTGCCCTCGACGAGAGCGAGATCCGGTTCCTCCGCTCGGTCGCGCGGCGGACGTGGCGCTTCTTCGAGGTCTTCGTCGGGCCCGAGGAGAACTGGCTCCCCCCCGACAATTACCAGGAAATCCCGGTCGAGCGGATCGCGCACCGCACCTCGCCGACGGATATCGGCCTCGCCCTCCTCTCCACCCTCGGGGCCGCCGACCTCGGGTACCTCACGCCGCGGCGCTGCGCCGAGCGGCTCGAGCAGTCCTTCGAGACCATGCTGCGGCTCGAGCGGTTCCGCGGTCACCTCTACAACTGGTACGATACTGTCACCCTCGCCCCGCTCGCGCCGCACTACGTCTCCACCGTCGACTCGGGCAACCTGGTCGGCCTCCTCCTCCCGCTCAGGGCCGGCATGGCAGAGCTCGGCTACGCGCCCGTCCTCCCTCCCGCCGTGCTCGGCGGCCTTGCCGACACGGTTCACGAACTGGCCGTTGCCGTGGCGCGGACCGGCCTCGACAACGACGAATCCACCTACGTCTCCCCGAACATCGCGGCGCGGATCGCGTCCCTCGAGGCCCTGCTGGCCGCCCCGGCTCTGACGTTCGCCGCGCGGCAC
This sequence comes from Methanomicrobiales archaeon, assembly GCA_017883495.1. GTDB lineage: Archaea > Halobacteriota > Methanomicrobia > Methanomicrobiales > Methanospirillaceae > UBA288. Next base: position 9,727 of record JADGNL010000080.1, read on the forward strand.
GCGGTCCTTGTCGAGGCGGCCGCCGCCGTTGCGCGGATCGCGGGCGACCTCAGGGCGAACGCGGACGAGGAGGTGCGGTGGTGGGCGCAGGCCCTCGAGATCGAGGTCCACGATCTCGACGAGTACGTCGGCGAGCTCCTCGGATGGTGGGCCGACGTCCCGCGCGATCAAGCGTTCTGGGACCGTGTCGCGGCCGCCGGGACCGACGACGCAGCCGTGATCCTGGCCGCGATCGAGGCCTGCGACGACGCGGCCCCCGGTCCCATCGGCGTCCGGGAGCTGCACGCGGACCTCCTGCCACCGCTCGACCGGCTCCTCGCTCGGATGATGGCGTCCGATACGGGGAACGGCGACGGCGCGGCCCTGATGGCGTTTCGGGAGCGACTGCGGAGCGCGGCCGCCGGAGCCGGGCGCCTGCTCGACCTGTACGAGCGTGTCGGCGCCCACGCGACGGGGTTCATCGAGATCGAGGCCGACTTCCTCTTCGACCCGGCGCGCGACCTGCTCGCGATCGGGTACAACGTCTCCGAGCTCCGGCGGGACCCATCGTTCTACGACCTGCTCGCCTCCGAAGCACGCCTCGCCTCGTTCGTCGGGATCGCCGACGGCGTCCTCCCGCAGGCCCACTGGTTCGCGCTCGGCCGCCAGGTCACCTCCAGCGCGAACGGCCCCCTCCTCCTCTCGTGGTCGGGGTCGATGTTCGAGTACCTGATGCCGCTCCTGGTGATGCCGAGCTATCCCGAGACCCTCCTCGACCAGACCTGCCGCGCTGCCGTGCGGCGGCAGATCGAGTACGGCCGGTCACGGGGCGTACCGTGGGGGATCTCCGAGTCGGGGTACAACCTGACCGATGCGAACCTGAACTACCAGTACCGGGCCTTCGGCGTCCCCGGGCTCGGGTACAAGCGCGGTCTCGGCGAGGACCTGGTGGTCGCGCCGTACGCGACCGCGCTCGCCCTGCTGGTCCTGCCGTCCGAGGCGACGGGGAACCTGCAGGTCATGGAGAGCGCGGGCTTCGCCGGCCGGTACGGGTACTACGAGGCCGCCGACTACACGCCGTCGCGGCTCTCGCGCGGCCAGGAGGTCGGTCTCGTCCGGTCGTTCATGGTCCACCACCAGGGGATGTCGCTCCTCGCGTTGCTCGCCGTCCTCGCCGACCGGCCCATGCAGCGGCGGTTCCTTGGTGTACCCGAGGTCCGCGCCACCGACCTGCTGCTCCAGGAGCGGGTGCCGAAGGTGACCCCGTTCTACCCGCACGCGATCCGCATGGACGGCCAGGTGCGGCGGGGCGCCGAGGGCGAGTCCACAATGCGGATCTTCTCGACGCCGGACCTGCCCCGGCCCGAGGTCCACCTGCTCTCGAACGGCCGGTACCATGTGATGGTCAACAACGCCGGGGCCGGGTACTCGCGCTGGCGCGACCTCGATGTGACGCGGTGGCGCGAGGACCCCGTCGCCGACGGCTACGGCGTCTTCTGCTATATCCGCGACGTCGAGAGCGGGCGCTTCTGGTCGACCTGCTACCAGCCCACACTCCAGCCGGCCGAGAAGTACGAGGCGATCTTCCAGCAGGCGCGGGCCGAGTTCCGGCGGCGCGACGACGAGCTCGACATCCACACCGAGTGCATGGTCTCTCCCGAGGACGACGTCGAGCTCAGGCGCGTCCGGATCACGAACCGCTCGTGGCGCCCGCGCACGATCGAGCTGACGAGCTACGCCGAGGTCGTGATCGCGCCCGTCGGGCACGACGCGGCCCACCCGGCCTTCTCGAACCTCTTCGTGACGACCGAGCTCCTGCCCGACCGGAACGCAATCCTCGCGACCCGGCGCCCGCGCTCCTCGGGCGAGCACCCTCCCTGGCTCGTCCACACCATGGTCGTCGACGGTCTGGCCGTCCGGACGACCTCATTCGAGACCGACCGGTCGCAATTCATCGGTCGGGGCCGAACCCTCGCGAACCCGGTGGCGATGGTCGACTCGTCGCCCCTCTCGGATACCGCGGGCTCGGTCCTGGACCCGATCGTGGCCGTGCGGCGGACGGTCCTGATTCAGCCCCAGGAGACCGTGATCGTCCACGTCTACCTCGGCGTCGGCGAGGACCGCGACCATGCCCTCGGGCTCGTCGAGAAGTACCAGGACCGGTACATGGGCGATCGGGTGACCGAGCTCGCCTGGACGCACACCCAGGTGATGCTCCGCCAGCTCAACGCGACCGAGGCGGACGCGCAGGTCTTCGCCCGCCTCGCCTCGGCCATCATCTACCCGAGCCCGGCCCGCCGTGCGCCGCCCGACGTCATCGCGCGGAACCGGCGCGGCCAGAGCGGGCTCTGGGGCTACGGGATCTCGGGCGACTACCCGCTGGTGCTGGTCCGGGTCTCGGAGAAGGCCCGGGTCGGGCTCGTCCGGCAGATGATCCAGGCCCACGCCTACTGGCGGCGCAAGGGGCTGATCACGGACCTCCTCTTCTGGAACGAGGACATCTCGGGGTACCGGCAGGACCTGACCGACGAACTGATCCGCCAGACCAGCCTCGGGCCCGATCCCCAACTGATCGACCGGCCCGGCGGTGTCTTTGTCCGGCGGCTCGACCAGATCCCCGAGGAGGACCGGGTGCTGATGCAGGCTCTTGCCCGCGTGATCCTGGCGGATCGCGACGGCCCGCTCGCCGAGCAGGTCGAACGGGTGCGGTGGATCGATCCGCAGATCCCCAGGCTCGTGCCGACCCGCCCGCGCCCCTCGACCTCGACCGAGCTCCCGTTCGACGGCGAGCTGCTCGACTACTACAACGGGATCGGCGGCTTCTCCAAGGACGGACGCGAGTACGTGATCGAGAACCGCCCCGGCCAGTTCACGCCCGCGCCCTGGGTCAACGTGCTCGCGAACCCGTCGTTCGGCTCGATCGTCTCCGAGAGCGGCGGCGGGTACACCTGGGCCGAGAATGCGCACGAGTTCCGGCTCACCCCCTGGTCGAACGATCCGGTCACGGACCGGTCGGGCGAGGTCTTCTACCTGCGCGACGAGGAGACGGGCGCGTTCTGGTCGCTCGCGCCCCTGCCCGCGCGAGGACCGGGGACGTACCTGACCCG
>JADGNL010000081.1 GCA_017883495.1 Methanomicrobiales archaeon
GCCCCGACCGCGAGGCCGACAACGGAGCGGACGGCGACCCAGGCCACCGCCGCGACGGTCACGACGACGTCTCCGCCGAGCACGACCCCGACGGTCGAGGCCACGCCGTCCGCGACGACCGTGCCCGCGCCCCTGACCACCGAGCCGACCGTCGCGACGACGGCACCGACCGCATCCCCGACCGCGGAGATCACGCTGGCGCCCGCACCGTCCGGACAGGCGAAGGACACGACGGCGGACGAGAGAGTCGGCAGGGGCGACCGCCCCGATTCCGGAAAAGGTGACTGACGGCCTCAGGCCGGGCCCGACGGAGCGCCGCACGCGAGCGGCAGCTCGGCCGGGATCGTCGGTTCGAGCACGTCGCCTTCCGCGAGAACGAGCGGCGGGTTGAAGGCCTGGACCAGGTCCGGAAAGATTCCGTCCGGCGTGAAATAGACCCGGAGCGCGTCGATCTCCACGGGGAAGCGCTCGACGACCACGTAATCGAACCCGGGCTCGCACGCCTCGGGCCGCGCTGTGACGAAGCGAAAGGGGCGCGGCGCCCGGTAAACCCGCTCGCTCGCGCGGTCGAACGGGAACCTGCCCGGCAGTCCCCCGATCTCGACGACGACCCGGTCGGGCCGTTCGCAGTCCTCTGCCATGCAGAGGTTCCGTGCGCTGCCGGGCAATAACGGCTTCGGCCGGCGGGGTGTTCGCAACGCATTTATAGCAGGGTGCGCCATGCCCGGCCATGTACCGAGTCACCTTTCTCCGGCACATCATCACCCGGCCGGAGGGGCCGAGCCTCGACGACGTCTGGCTCGAGCTGGAGGCAGAGCTCCCGTTCGCGCCCGTCCCCTGGGTCGGCTACACCCGGGGCGAGAACGACGAGATCTCCCCGCAGTCGATCGGATACGACCTCGACAAGGAGCGGTTCTACCTCCTCGACCAGGACGAGACAGAGTACGCGGACGCGGTCCGGAACGACGCGCCGAACCGCCGGTCCCTCGACGAGATCGTCGAGGAGCATGTGGGCCGGGGCTGGCACGTGATCGGCTGCCGCGTCCCGGAGGAGGGGGAGGAAGGGGAGGCCTGTCCCGAAACGAGCGACGGCGGGGGGCCGCCGCGGTGAACGCGGGGTTCAGACGCGGCCGGTTCGGCCCAGGTTCTCGAAGTCGATGAAGCCCCGGTACGCGTCGGTCCCGAGGAGCCGGACGCGGATGCGGTCGCCGACGGCGAGGCCCTCCTCGCCGCGCATGACACGGCCCTCGACGGGGGGGGCGATGATCCGGACCCAGGTCCCCTTCTCCGAGGCCCCCGTGACGAGCCCCTCGAAGGTCTGGCCGATCCGGTCCTGGAGGAGCACGGCGGCCGCGGCCTTGTGCACGAACCGCTCGACCTTCTTGGTCCCCTTCTCGCGGTCCGATAGCCAGGCCGCGAGCGCGACGAGCTCGTCGAGGTCGTAAGGCGTGGGCTTTCCCTCGAGGACCGAGGCGACGAGCCGCTGGTTGACCAGGTCCGGGTATCGCCGGTTCGGGGCCGTGGCGTGGGTGTAGTCCGTGACGGCGAGGCTGAAGTGGCCCTCGGACTCGGCCCCGGGCGCGAGCGCCATGTACTCGCCCGGCCCCAGGAGCTTGATCACTGTCAGGGAGAGGTCGGGGAACCGGTCGGGGTCGGCCGCGCGCCGCCGGAGCAGGAACGCGGCGAGCGCCTTCGCGTCGGGGTCCTCGGGCAATTTTTCGCCGTACTGGGCGGCCGTCTCCACGATCCGGTCCCAGTACTTCGGGACGCGGACCACGCGCTGGAGCATGGGGAGGCCGGCACGCTCGAGGTACGCGACCATGGTCCCGTTGGCCGCGACCATGAACTCCTCGATCAGGCACCGCGCCAGGTTCTGCCGCTGGACCACGAGGTCGCGCACGACTCCGTTCTCGATGAGGGGCTCGGCCTCGACCGTGTCGAGCTCGAGGGCGCCCTGCTCGTGCCGGCGCTTCCGGAGCCGCTTCATGGCCTCGAGCTGGAGGCGGAGCTGCGCCTCGAGCCCGGGCGTCTCGCGGACTGTCGGGGGGATCTCGCCCGTCCCCTCGAACCAGTCCCCGACCTGCTCGTAGACGAGCTTCGCGTGGTTGCGGACGCGGGCGGAGTAGAGCTCGCCCGGCTGGACGCTGCCGTCGGGGAGGACGGCGTACTCGATCACGACGGCCATGCGGTCGCCGCCGGGCAGGAGCGAGCTCGCGCCCTTGCTGAGCCGATCGGGAAGCATGGGGTAGGTGACGACGCCGGTGTAGACCGAGAAGCCGTTGTGGACCGCGTACCGGTCGGTCGCGGACCCCTTTTCGACGAAGAGGTCAACGTCGGCGATGGCGACCCGGCACCGGATCTCGCCGCCGGGCCCCTGCTCGCAGTACTCGATCTGGTCGAGGTCCTTCGAGTCCCAGTTGTCGATCGAGGACCAGAGGAGCTTGGTGCAGTCGCGGACGCCGCGACGGCCGGTCGGGAGCGCGTCGGGCGGGACGGCGGCGGTCTCGGCGAGGACGGGGGGCGGAAACCGGGGCTCGAAGCCGTACTGCTGCATGGCGTGGTTCGCAATTGCGGGAAGGTCGACCGGGCGCTGGCCGTTCATGGTGATTGATAAGGGAGCCGTCAGATAGAAAAAGGCTGTGGACGGGGGGCTCGTAGACCATCACGTCTATAGGCTCGACGGTGCTACAGAGTCACGAGAGACGGCATGGACCTCTATACCCTTCTCGACGAGCATCGCGAGGCGATCGCGGCCATCGCCCGCCGGTACGGCGCCACCGATCTCCGTATCTTCGGGTCGGTCGCGAGGCACGAGGCCGGCGAGGCGAGCGA
>JADGNL010000082.1 GCA_017883495.1 Methanomicrobiales archaeon
CCCTCGCGGAGGTCGTAGTTCAGGATCCCCTGCTCGGCCGCGAACCGCCGCATGAACGCCTGGTTCTCGGCCGCGGGGATCGAGTCCGCCGGCACCTGGTGGTCGAAGAGCATCACGACCCGGTTCGGGTCGAAGACGCGTTCGCCGCCCATCTCGCGGAAGGTCCGGATCGCGAGCGGGCCGGTGATGTCGTGAATCATCGCGGCGTCGACCGGGGCCATCACGACCTCGCCTGCCCGGACGCCGGTCCCGCAGCGGCTCGAAAAGACCTTCTCTACAAGCGTGGAGCCCATGGATACCGTCGGATGAGGTTGGCCTTCAGGCCACTTTATATCGACGGACCTGAATGTGCGGGTTCCGACCGCGGAATCAGTCGGGCTCGCACTCGAGGCCCGTCAGGATCTCGACCGGGTCGTTCTCCTTCTGCACGAGCCGCCGGATCCGGAGGAGCCGCTCGACCCCGATGAAGTGCTCGGCCATCACCCGCGCGAGCGGCGTGAGCTCGATCCTCCCCGCCCGTTCGGCCACGAGTTTGTGGCCGAGGAGCGTGGGAAGCACGGGCTCCATCTCCCCGACCATGCGGCCCTCGAGCGCGGCGATTGCGGCCGCGTCGCCGCGCGCGACGACCGCGTTCGCCGCGAACTCCTCGCTCGACTGCTCGAGGTCGTAGACCGGCGCGACCTCGCCCATCTCGCCCTTCAGGAGCTGGATCGCGACCGCTTCCTCGGTGATCGAGGAGTCGCGCGAGTACGTTCCGCCGGGCTCGGCGAGCACGACCACCCTTCCCTCGTCGTGGAAGTCGGGCCGACCGGCCCTGCCGGACATCTGCTGGAACTCCTGGACGGTGAGCCAGGCGATCCCCATCGCGAGCGCGTCGAAGATCACCTGCGAGGCCGGGAAGTCGACCCCGGCCCCGAGCGCGGCCGTGGTCACGACCGCCGCGAGCTTCCCCCGCATGAACCGGTCCTCGACCTCGCGCCGCTCCTGCGACGTCAGCCCGGCGTGGTACGCACCCGCCTTCGAACCGAGCTGCTCGGCCACCTGGTGGGTGCGGGCGCGCGAGTTCGTGAAGACGATCGTCTGGCCGTGGAACCCCTTCGACGAGATCTTGCGGTACTCCTCGTCCACGAGCCGCTTGATCGTCGGGATCTTCTCTTTCCGCTCGACGAAGATCAGGTGGCGGTCCAGGGGCACGGGCCGGCTCTCGTACCGGATCAGGCTCGCCCCGAGTTTCTTGGCGAGCAGCTTCGGCGAGCCGATCGTGGCCGAGAGATAGAGGAACTGGGCCTGCGGGTAGAGGTGTTTGAGCCGCGCGATCAGCCCGTCGAGCCGGTGGCCCCGTTCGGGGTCCTCGAGCATCTGGATCTCGTCGATCACGACCGTCCCGACCCTGGAGGGAAACCGGCCGAGCCTGATCTGGTGGTCCACGCCTTCGTACGTCCCGACGACCAGCGCCGCCCGCGGATCGCGCGGGCCTCCCCCGCGGTTCTCGGAGAGGCGAATCCGCGCTGCGCCGATCTGGAGCGAGGCCTTCGCGAACGGGCCGTAGCGCTCGGCGAAGCGCTGGTGCTTCTGGACCGCGAGCGCGACCAGCGGGACGAGAAAGAGCATCCGCCCGCGCCCCTCGAGGTAGTTCTTGAGCCCGGCCATCTCGCCGACGAAGGTCTTGCCCGACGCGGTGGCCGCGACCACGAGGAGGTCCTTGCCGAAGAGGAGACCGGCCTCGACCGAGAGCTGCTGGACCGGCATCAGCCGCTCGACCCCGGCGGCGTCGATGAACTGCCGGGGAAGGGGCAGCTCCTCGAGCGCCTGTGTCTCGCCGACCGCGTGGGCCTCGACCCGGTCGTAGAGCGTCGACTTTCGCCGCGCGGTCTCGGGCTGGATCGTCGCGAGGACGCGGTCGACGTCGCGGTAGCGGTAGAGGAGCTCGTCGAGGTGGCCCATCGCACCCCTCGCCATCCGGCCGAAGTGGGCGACCTCGCGGCGGAGTTCGCGGCGGGCGCAGGGCAGGCAGATCTGCTCGTTGCCGTACTTGACCGCGTCCTTCTCGCGGACCTGGGTCACGCGGTCCTCGAGCAGGCAGAGCCGGCAGACGTCGAGGGGCTTCGACCGCACCTGGAGGTCGGCGAGGAAGGACTCGAACTCCGGCGAACGCGCGGTCAGCATCACCTCGGTCGAGCGGAGGAGGTTCACGAGCTCCTTCGTCGGCGTATTCCGGTACTGGCGTCGGCCCGCCTGCCGGACGCGGTACTCCTTCGGCCGGATGCCCTTCGGGGTCTCGGCAAGGGATACCTGCCCGACAGCGGTGACAATCCGACCGTCGAAGAAGAGCAGGCGATACCCCGCCTTGGTCGGCGAGACGATCGTGATCATCGGTTCATCAGGTCGTGGATGCGATAGGTCAGCCCTGCGTCCTCAAGCCTTTTTAAGAATTCGGTGAACTCCTCGTCCACGCAGCAGAGCAGGCAGTCGAGCCCGTGGAAGGCGGCCTCGATCACGCCTTCGCGGGCGCCGTAGAACATATCGGGCGCCCGCCCCGCCTTCTCGAGCGCGACCCGGGCCTCGATCCCGACGGCCGCGACGACCGCGGCCGGAGCCGCGAGCGCGGCCAGTGCCTCGAGGTCGACCGCGCGCGATCCCCCCTTCTCGACGCGCGGGACCTTCGCGACGTGGACGAGCCCTTCGCGGTGGTCGATCATGCCCGAGAGCCGGGTCACGCCGACGTCCTCGCCAGCCCGGGCCCCGCGGACCACGGCGCCGTTCGCCGACCGCGGTTCGCGGCCCGCGTAGAGGAGGCCGCCCAGCATGTAGACCCCGACCATCTCGCCCTCGTCGAGGTCCTCGGCCGCAACCGCGGCCCAGACCGAGACCTGCTGGATCAGGTCGCGCCGGACATGCCGGGCGTAGGCCTCGAGCTGCTCGGCCCGGGAGAGGATCCATTCGATCCCCTCGCGCGTGACCTCGTACCGGCCGCGCCCCTGGGACGCGACCATGCCGTCCTCGACGAGCTCGCGCATGTACTCCGAGACGGCCTGCGGCGTGATCCCGAGGACGTCCGCGACCTCGAGCTGCCGGACCGCCGGCTGGTGCTCGGCGATCTCGACCAGGCACCGAAAACGGGTCGCCTCCCGCTTCGAACGCAGAATCGTGGAGAGGGGGTCGTCAGCGAGCCCGGTCAAGGAAGACCAGCCCCTGTCCCCTGACGTCCATCCGTTGACTCCGCTTCGCGATCCCGCGAATGAAGAACGGTGAGACATTGTACTTGCGGGCGAGATCGTTGATGGAGATGTTGCCGCCCCCGAGCTCGGCCTCGACGGCCTCGACCGTCGCGCGCAGAGACTCGTCGTTGGATATCGAGATATAGAGCAGGTCCGC
>JADGNL010000083.1 GCA_017883495.1 Methanomicrobiales archaeon
GCCACGGTTACAATATCGAACGCCTGCGAGTCCAGCAGGCCCTGAAGAAGGAGAAGATCCCGTTGCTCGCGATCGAATCGGACTACGGCGACTCGGACGTGGAGCAGATCGGGATCCGGATCGACGCATTCCTCGAGATGATCGCGTGATCACCGCAGGGATCGACGCGGGAGCGGCTACGACGAAGGTGCTCCTGCTCAAGGACCGCGAGATCCTGGGATATCGGGTCGCCGGCACCGCGTTCGATTTCCTGACCGCCGCCGGAACCATGCTCGACGAGCTCCTCGCAGATCGTGGTCTGGGACGACAGGATGTCGGAGCTGTATATGCGACCGGATACGGCCGGAACGCCATCTCGTTTGCAGACAGATCGATCAGCGAGATTACGGCGCACGCCCGGGGAGTGTCATTGCTCTTCCCTGATGTGCGAGGAATCATCGATGTCGGGGGCCAGGATTCAAAGGTCATCGTTGTAGAAGACGGGAGAGTGACGGACTTCCTCATGAACGACAAGTGCGCTGCCGGGACCGGAAAATTCCTGGAGTACACCGCAAAGGCGCTGGAGGTTCCGATCACAGATCTCGGCGGCCTTGCGCTCGCGTCCGATCACCCCGCCGGCATTACCAGTATGTGCACGGTATTCGCAGAGTCGGAAGTGATCTCGCTCCGGGCGAAGGGCATCAGGAAAGAGGATATTGCCGCCGGCCTGATCGGAAGCATCGCGCAACGGGTGGGTGTCATGGCGAAGCGGATGGGGTTGCGGGATCATATCGCGTTCGTCGGCGGGGTGGCAAAGAATGCCGGGATGAGGGCGGCACTCGAAAAAGAGCTCGGTGTCGCGCTTGTCGTTCCGTTCGAACCGCAGATCACCGGGGCTCTGGGTGCCGCAATTGCAGCACAGACGGGCTGCGGCACAGCGACTGGAGACCGGCAATGAGCTGCCGGCCTCCATCCTCCAGCGGGCAGCCTCTCCCCCGCTGCAGGGGCGTCCATTCCCTTTCCCGATCGTGACCGGCGACAGATAGAGGGGCGTAAAGCCATTCTCCTGCGTTTCCAAGGCCGATTCTGTGGCTGGATGGCGGCATGGTAATCCTGATTCCCTCGTACGGTCGTCCTGAGGATACACGTTTATGCCGTAAGGGAGTGGACATAGATACCGGGATGCACGTGGCGTCCGCGGTCCGAATGCGTCTCGGATCGGCCGCCGACCTGTGAAATCTCGCGAATACGTTTCAGTCAACAGTCATGAAGACCCCGTTCCACGTCATGCTCATCCCGACGCTCCGCTGCCCGGCCCGGTGCGCGTACTGCTGGTCGAGCGAGCATCAAGGGCCGATGATGGACCTCGAGACGGTCCGGGCCGCGACCGATTGGATCGCGTCGCTCAACGACGACCCGGTCACGATCACGTTCCACGGCGGGGAGCCTTTGCTGGCCGGGCCCGAGTTCTACGAGGCCGCGCTCCCGATGATCGAGGAGAAACTCGCACCCCGCACGGTCGCGTTCGCGATGCAGTCGAACCTCTGGCTCCTCGACGACCGGCTCGCCACCGTGCTCGCAACCCACAACGTCCCGATCGGGACGAGCATCGACGGCCCGCCCGCGCTGAACGACGCCCAGCGCGGAACCGGCTACTTCGAGCGGACCCGGGGGGGGATGGAGATCGCGGCCCGGCACGGCGTCCGGGTCAGCGTGATCTGCACCTTCACGGCGGAGTCGGTGAAGGAACGGGACGCGATCGTCCGGTTCTTCCTCGAGAACGGCTACGTGATGAAGCTCCACCCGGCCCTTCCGTCGCTCCGCGACGGCCGGCCCGACGCGTACGCGCTTCCGCCGGAGGAGTACGGCGAACTCCTGGTCTACCTGCTCGACCAGTACCTCGCCCACCTCGGGCGGCTCCGGGTCATGAACATCGACGACCTCGTCAAGTCGGTCTTCGTCCGCCGCGGCACGGTCTGCACCTTCGCCGACTGCCTGGGCTCGACATACGCGGTCGGCCCCGACGGCGGAATCTATCCGTGCTACCGCTTCGTCGGCATGGACGAGTGGCGCATGGGCGACGTCCGCGACGCACCGACGCGAGCCGAGCTCGAGGCGACACCCGCGTGGCAGCGCCTCGCCGCGTTCCGCGAGTACGTGGACGAGCACTGCAAAGGCTGCCGGCATATCCGGTACTGCCGCGGCGGCTGCCCGTACAATGCGCTCGCCCCGACCGGCGGCGAGATCGCGGGCGTCGACCCCCACTGCGTTGCGTATAAGCGGATCTACGACGAGATCGCGGACCGGCTCAACGCCGAGATGTTCGGCGAGGGCGGTATGGAGGCCATGCTCGCCGGCCGTGGGCGGGGTGGCAGGCCCGGGATCATGGCCCTGATGCAGCGGATGGTCTCGCGGTAGACGGGCAGACATATATATCCGGGGAGCCTCACCGCGATCCATGGCACGCTGGCGATGCACGGTCTGCGGGTATATCTACGACGAGGCGGCAGGCGAGCCGTCCACGGGCACGGCCCCGGGGACGCCGTTCGCGGCCCTGCCCGACGACTGGCGCTGCCCGGTCTGCGGCGCCGCGAAGGACGCGTTCGTGCCGGTGGACGAGACGAACGGAACCGGGGAGCGAACGGTCGCGGACCTGGTCATGGCCGAGCTCGCCGCGTTCGGCGTCCGGTACGTCTTCGGCATCCCCGGCACCTCTTCGCTCGGTCTCGTCGACGCCGTCCGCCGCAACCCCGCCCTCGAGTACGTCGTGGTCCGGCACGAGGGAAACGGCGCGATGGCCGCATCGGCCTTCTACAAGCTGACCGGGGTGCCGGCGGCCTGCCTGACCATCGGCGGGCCCGGCGCGACGAACCTCGCGACCGGCCTCTACGACGCGAAGGAGGACCACGCGGCCGTGATCGCGCTCGCGGGCCAGGTCGAGTTCCAGTACGCCGGGCCGGGCGGGTTCCAGGAGATCGACCAGGACGCCTTCTTCCGCCCGATCGCGGTCTACAACGCGACCATCCACGACCCGGCAAAGGCGGTCCAGATCGTGACCGCGGCCGTCAAGCACGCCCTGATCGACCATGGCGTCGCGCAGCTCTCGGTCCCGAACAACGTCCAGAAGCTCGCGTACGACGCCCCGTACTGCTCGGGCGCGTCCTGCCTGCCCGAGACCGCGATCGCCCCGCCTGCTGCGGCCCTCGACCGGGCCGTGGAGGCGCTCGGGAAGGCCGAGCGGCCCGTCATTCTGGCCGGCTGGGGCGCGTACGCGCATGGTGGGCTCGTCCACCCCCTCGCAAAGAAGCTCTCGGCCCCCATTCTAACCACGTTTCGGGCGAAGGGCATCCTGCCCGAGAAGGCCGAGCTCGTGGTCGGGATCCTCGGCAACCTCGGGCCGCCCGAGGCCCGGAAGTACGCGGAGGAGGCGGACCTCCTCCTCACGCTCGGGGTCGGGTTCTCGAAGATGACGAACGTACCCCTCGACCGGCCGATCGTCCAGGTCGACATCGACCCGCTCAAGCTCGGGAAGACTCCGCAGACGATCGGGCTCTGGGGCGACTGCGGCGTCGTGCTGCCGCGCCTCCTCGAGCGTGTCCCCGAACGGCGCGACGAAGCGCGCGAGAGAGCGATCGCGGAGGGCAAGGCGCGGTGGGCGGCGCAGCTCTCGTCCGAGGCCGGAGCCGGGGAGACGCCGCTCCGGCCGCCGTTCATCATGCAGGTGCTCTCGGAGGTGCTGCCGGCGGACGCGGTGATCGGCCTCGACGTCGGCGAGAACGGCTGGTGGTTCGGGCGGAACTTCGTGAGCCGGGGCCAGCGCTTCGCGATGTCGGGATATCTTGCGACCATGGGCTTCGGCTTTCCGGCCACGATCGCGGCGAAGCTCGCCTATCCCGACCGTCCCGCGGTCTGCATCACCGGCGACGGCGGGTTCGTGATGGCCATGGGCGAGCTCGTGACCGCGGTCCGGCGCGATCTCGCCATGACTATCTGCGTGCTCAACAACCACCAGTACGGAATGATCCAGCAGGAGCAGGCGATGGAGAACTACCCGAACTTCGGCACCGACCTCGTCAACCCGGATTTCGCCGCGTACGCCCGGACCTGCGGCGCGCAGGGTGTGCGGATCACGGAGCCCGCGGCCCTCCGGCCAGCGCTCGAGGCCGCGCTCGCCGCAGATCGGGTCGTGCTCCTCGACATCGAGACCGATCCGCGGCGGTTCCTGTGACCGACCCCGTCACGGTCTCGGGCCTGGTCGCCGCGCACCGCTGCCCGCTCCGGTACTGGTACGAGCTTCAGCGCCCGCCGCAGGAGTCGGCGCGGTACGCGATCGCAAAGCAGATCGCGGCCCACCTCGACGCCGAGCTCGATGCGGACCTGATCTGGAACGAGGTGACGACCGTACTACCTGGAGTCGCGCCGACCGATAGGGCGCTGCTCGACGCATGGGTCGCTGCCTGTGGCTCGACCCGCTGGCCGCGGTTCGAGCTCCGCGACCGCCCGGTCCGGTCCGAACGGCTCGGGCTCGTCGGCCAGGTGGACTGGGTCGCGCCCGACCTCGGTTCGTGCGGGATCGTTCGGGCGAGTACGGCACCGGCCTACGGCGTCGCGTCGGCCGACCGCGTACGCGCGGCCGCGTACGCGCTCTGCCTCGAGGAGGAGCGCGGGAGGCCGTTCGACCATGTCGCCCTCGTCTACGTTCCGTCCGGCGCGCTCCGGCGGTATTCCCCGCAACCGCGGGACCGGCGGGCTGTCCTCCGGGCACTCGCGGCTGCCCGGCGCGTACAGGAGGGGCGCGTGCCGCCGAAGCCGCCAGAGGCCCCGTGCGACCGCTGCCCGCACGAAGCGACCTGCGGAGCCGGTGCGCGAAGCGGGGCGGCGATCCTCTAGACGGATTCGAGGAGCGTCCGGGAGCGGATGTACTCTCCCACCGGCTCGCGGCACGTCCCGACCACAAGCCAGCGCTCATTCCCGTGCTGCTCGAGCACGCCCGCTGCCTCGATGACCTCGCCCGCGAGCGCCTGCCCCGAGTAGGTGTGGGTGAAGGAGAGCACACGGGCGACGTCCGGGTGGTCGATTTCGTACACGGCCGGCACGTCGTAGGCGAGCGCGGCGTCCGTGACCGTGGCCTCGATCGCGGCCTTGCCGATCACCGGCCCCTTCGGTACGGGCCGCGGGTCGATCGCCGCATAGTCGCGGGTGAAGAGGAGGTCGAAGTACGTCCCGCAGATCTCGCCGCGGTTCCACTTTCGCGCCTCGTGCAGCCGGAACTCCCCGTACGTGAGCTCGGGCCGCCGCTTCGCGTAGACACGCCGCCAGAGCTCCTCGGAGAGGTCGTCGACGAGCCCCTCGCGGATCGCCTGCGGCAGGCGCGCCCGCGCCCGGTCGAAGGCCGCGCCGTAGACCACGAGGTCGATGTCCGAGCCCGGTCCCTCGAGCCCGACCAGGAGCGAGCCCGTGCAGCCGGCCGTCCCCGGCGCGAGCTCGAGCGCGTCCGCGAGCCGCCGGACCCGCTCGTCGCGGGCGAGGACGGAGGGAAAGATCGCTTCGGGCTTGTGGACGGCCGCGATCTCGTCGAGAGGAACCCGGTGGAGCAGGTCGAGGCAATGCGGCCTCTCGGCGGCCACCCGGGCGTAGGCCTCGGCGAAGTCGAGCTTGCGATAGGAGACGCCCGAGCCCCGGCGGACCCGGTCGCCGGCGGGGTCGGGGACGTACCGGAGCATGCACCCGGCGCGCTCGGCGTTGTCGTACGCGGCGACCGCGTAGAGCCAGCCGTCGGCGTCCTCGACGAAGTCGCGCAGCCGGAGGGGCGGAATCATTTCCCGCGGAGGAACGCGACCGCGTCCTCGACCCCTGCCCCCGGTCGGACGATCGTCCGGTTCACCAGGTCGACCACGGTCGAGGGCGTCCCGGGAAGGCGGCCCCCGTCGATCGTGAAGTCGCGGTAGCAGTGGACATCGGTGACGGTGGCGGGCTCGGGCGCACCGTGGGTGTTCGCCGAGGTCGCCGTGATCGGCGCATCGAAGCGGCTCACGAGCTCGACCGCGATCGGGTGCGACGGCATCCGGATCCCGATGAGGCCGGTCCCGCAGTGGAGCTGGCAGGGGAGGATGGGCCGGGCCTCGACCAGGACCGTGAACGGCCCGGGCAGGAACCGCTCGACGAACTCCTCGGCGAGGGGGTTCAAGCGCGCGACCGTGGCGAGCATCTCGAGATCGGCGACGGCGATCGAGATAGGCTCCGAGAACGGGCGGTGCTTCGAGTCGTAGACCGAGCGGATCGCCTCGTCCGAGAGGGCGTCTGCACCGAGGCCGTAGACGGTCTCGGTGGGATAGACCACGAGGCCGTCGTGGTTGAGGACCTGGACAGCCCGCGCGATCTGGTCCATCAGAACCGCCTCCCCCGCACGCGCTCGATGTCGAACCGCGCCTTGCTTGAGACGTGCATCACGGCGAAGACGCCGGCCTGGATCGGGTCGGTCACGACGAGGTCCGCGTGGTCGGGGACCGAGCCGGCCATGTTCAGCGCTATCACGGGGATGCCCGCCTCGCGGACCCGGTCGACGGCCACCGAGACCTCGCCGCCCATGAGCGAGCCCGCGAGCACCAGGATCGAAGCCCGGGGCAGGCGGGCCACGGCGTCGACAGCGATGCCGAGGGCGTCCTCACCCACGAGCGGGATCGTGTCGACCGAGATCCGCTCGCCGCGGATATTGTGCCGGTCGGCCTCGTTCACGGCCCCGAGCGCGACCTGGGCCACCTGCGCCCCGCCGCCGATGATGATCACGCGCGAGCCGTAGATGAGCGAGAACGGGTCGCACGCGGTCGCGGACCGGACGAACGGGAGCCGGCAGAGGTCGGCGATCAGCTCGCCGGGATCGGCCGCGTCCTCGTACTCGAAGTAGAGCTCCCCCATGCCGGCGAGCGGCCCCGTCTCGAAGGTCTCCTGGTGGTTCATCAGGATGTTCGCGCCGTGGTCGGCCACGACCGCCGCGATGTCGCGGAGCACCCCCTTCCGGTTCTCCGCGATCAGCCGGATGGCGTGGAGCGGCGCGTCACCGTCGGTCATTTCAGGATCTGATGGACACGGATCGGCATTCAGGCTTGTGGTGGAGGAAAAGGGGGAGGATCAGGCCGGGACCGGGGCGCTGTCGTAGATGAGGGTCACATACCGGGCCATGAAGATGGAGAACGCGGGCATGAGCGCGAGGAAGAGCAGGAACCCGAGGCCGAGCGTGAGCACGCCCAGGATGACCAGCGCGACGACGACCACGAAGAGTGCGACGTAGAGAACGATCAGGGCGAGGATGTAGGAGCCCCAGCCAATCCGGCCGATGTGCGCGAGGATCGCGGAGAAGTTGAAGGCCTCGCCGAACGAGTCCGTCCGGGCGAACCGGACCGAGGCCATCATCGAGACGAGCGAGATCGCGATCGAGAGGACGATCTGGACCAGGGCCAGGACGAGGGCCGCCCCGATGGCCGCGCCCGCGAGCCCGCCGTTCACCGACCCGTCCGACCGCGACATGACGCTGAACGGGAGGAAGACAGCCAGATTGATCAGGATCGAGACGATGATGATCGGAATCGCATAGACGAACTGCACGATGAAGAGCTTGATCCCGTCGACGAAGACCGCGACCCAGTCCTGCGGGTCGGGCGGAGTCCGATCGCCCCGGTAAACCAGGACCGTGTATCCGAGAATGATGGGAAAGATGATCGTCCCGATGAGCAGGATCAGCCAGCGCATCCATCTGCCGACCAGCGCTTCCTTCGTGTACTCGAAGGCGTCGCCGAGCATTGCACCGATTTCCA
>JADGNL010000084.1 GCA_017883495.1 Methanomicrobiales archaeon
AAGCGGCTCGTCCGGATCCGGCCGGCCGTGCGGAAGGGTGAACATGCCGAGCGGCTGCCCGCGATCGAGTACGTGAGCACCGTGTCGAAGCAGGGGTGCTAGAGGATGAAGGCACAGATTAAAGGGCTCGACGGCGCCGTCCAGGGCGAGATCGATCTCCCGGCGGTCTTCGCCGAGGAGTATCGCCCGGACCTGATCCGGAAGGCCGTGATCGCCAGCCAGTCGACCCGGTACCAGCCGCACGGCACCTACGTGAACGCGGGCGTCGAGTCGGTCGGCACGGGCTGGGGCTCGGGGAGAGGCGCATCGCACGTTCCCCGTCTCCACAACGGATCGCGTGCGGTCAAGGTCCCGCAGGCCCGGGGCGGGCGCGCAGCGCATCCGCCGAAGGTCGAGAAGGTCCTGATCAAGGCGATCAACAAGAAGGAGAAGGCCAAGGCGATCCGCTCGGCGATTGCGGCCACCGTGAACGCCGAGCTCGTGCGCGAACGGGGCCACCTCTTCGAGGGAGACGACTCGATCGTCGTCATGGACAACGCCTTCGAGGCCGTCGTTAGGACGCAGGACCTCGTTCGGGCGCTCTCCGCAGTCGGCGTCTACGCCGACGTCGAGAAGGCCAAGGACAGCCACAGGGTCCGGGCCGGACGCGGCAAGATGCGCGGCCGGCGGTACAAGCAGAAGAAGTCGCTCCTGATCGTGACCGCGGACGAACCGCTCGCGGCCGCGCGGAACCTCGCCGGCGTCGACGCGGTCCCGGTGGGCGCGCTCAACGTCGAGCACCTCGCGCCCGGCACGCATGCGGGCCGGCTCACGGTCTGGACCGCCGGCGCGATCCAGCGGCTGGAGGACCGGTCATGATCCTCCGGTTCCCGTTCGTGACGGAGAAGGCGATGGCGGCGCTCGAGAACAACTCGAAGCTCCAGTTCCTCGTCGACAACCGCGCGACCAAGCCCGAGATCAAGCGCGAGCTCGAGGCGGCCTTCGGCCACCCCGTCGCCGCCATCCGGACGATCAACACGACCGACGGCCGTAAGAAGGCCATGGTCAGCTTCGAGGACCCGAAGGCCGCCGAGGAGATCCTCTCGCGGCTCGGCGTCATGTGAGGTGCCAGGATGGGACATCGTATCACCACGCAGAACCGGGGCCGGGGCGGCCCCACGTACAGGGCCCCTTCCCACCGGTACAAGGCCGAGCTGAAGCACGCGGGTAACCACGAGGTGACCGTGCGGGGGATCGTGATCGAGATCGAGCACGACCCCGCGCGCCACACCCCGATCGCGCTCGTTCGGCTCGAGGACCAGAAGAAGACCTACTTCCTCGTGACCGAGGGGATCGGCGTCGGTGACGCCATCGCCTGGGGCTCCGGGGTCGAGTTCAGGAACGGCAACTCCCTTCCGCTCGGACAGATCCCGGCCGGCGCCTACGTCTGCAACATCGAGGCCAGGCCGAACGACGGCGGCAAGTTCGTCCGCGCATCGGGCGTCCAGGCGATCGTCGTGGACAAGACCGAGGACAAGGTCGGGGTCAAGATGCCGTCGGGCAAGATGAAGTGGTTCTCGAGCCGGTGCCTTGCCACGGTCGGTGTCGTCGCCGGCGGAGGCCGGGGCGAGAAGCCGTTCGTGAAGGCCGGCAAGAAGTTCCACAAGATGAAGAACACGGCATCGAACTGGCCGCGGGTCCGCGGCGTCGCGATGAACGTGATCGACCACCCGTTCGGCGGCGGCGGGCACCAGCACCCGGGACGGCCGAAGACGGTCGCCCGCGGCACCTCGCCGGGCCGGAAGGTCGGGCACGTTGCAGCCCGGAGAACCGGGCGGAAACGGTGATCGGATATGGCAGCAAAAAGAACGCAGAAGCGGATGCCGAGGCGGCGCGAGGAGTTCACCTACCACGGCTTCCGCATCGAGGACTTACAGGCGATGTCCATGACCGATCTCCTCCCGGTCATGCCCTCGCGGACGCGGCGCAAGGTGCTCCGCGGCCTCTCCCGGGACGAGGAGCACCTCCTCTCCCGGTTCCGGAACGGCGATGCCCGTATCCGGACGCACCTCCGGTCGATGGTGGTCTTCCCCGAGATGGTCGGGCGCGAGATCGAGATCTACACGGGCAAGGAGTTCCAGAAGGTGGAGCTCCAGCCCGAGTCGATCTTCCACTACCTCGGCGAGTTCGCACTGACGAGAAAGCGGGTCTCGCACGGGTCGGCCGGTATCGGCGCCACGCGGTCGAGCAAGTTCGTTCCCCTGAAGTGATCGCCATGGCACGCACAGGATATTCCATGGGGATCACGGGCGAGCAGTTCGCCCGTGTCAAGGCGAACGAACTGCCGTGCTCGCCCAAGCACGCGATCGAGATCGCCCGGTTCATCCGGAACCAGGACGTCAACCACGCGCTCGACTACCTCAACGAGGTCGTCGCGCTCAAGAAGGCCGTGCCGTTCCGGCGGTTCAACCGGAACGTAGCGCACAAGCGCGGGCTCGTCGGCTGGGACGCGGGCCGCTATCCGGTCAAGGCCTCGAAGGGCTACATCAAGCTCCTCGAAGGCGTCAAGAAGAACGCCGAGTACAGCGGGCTCGATGCGGACCGGCTCGTGATCGTTCACGCGGCCGCGAACCGCGGGAAGGGCCAGAAGGCCTTCTTCCCCCGCGCGATGGGACGTGCCACGCCGAAGCGGCGCGAGACCGTCAACATCGAGATCATCGTCCAGGAGGTACAGGAATAATGGCGATCGAGAGAAAGTTCGTCGCGGACGGCGTCCGAAAGGTGCGCGTCCAGAAGTACTTCCTCAAGGAGCTCAAGCGCGCCGGGTACGGCGGCATGGACATCGCCCGCACGCCGCTCGGCACGCAGGTGACGATCTTCGCCGAGAAGCCCGGCATCGTGATCGGCAAGGGCGGCAAGGTCGTGCGGCAGCTGACCATGGACCTGGCCCAGGACTACGGGATCGAATCCCCGCAGATCGAGGTTCAGCAGGTCGGCAACCCGAACTTCAACGCCCAGATCATGGCGGAAAGGCTCGCCAACGCGCTCGAGCGCGGCTGGTACTTCCGCAAGGCCGGGTCGAACGTGATCCGGCGGGTCATGGAGTCCGGCGCCCTCGGGTGCGAGGTCGTCCTCTCGGGCAAACTGACCGGCGCCCGCTCGCGGGTCCAGAAGTTCACCGAGGGCTACATCAAGCACTCGGGCGAGCCCTCGATCACGATGGTCGAGAAGGGCTACGCGGTCGCGATCAAGAAGCTCGGGACCATCGGCGTCCAGGTCAAACTCATCCTGCCCGAGACGAAGCTCCCGGACAAGTTCGAGATCCTGGACGTCCCGCCCCGGCAGCGCCCGGTCGAGGAGCTCGTCGAGGAGGACCTCGGCGCGACGATCGACGCCGAGCTCGCTGCGACGCCCGATGAGGAGTACGTCGCCGAGGAGGTGCGATAGATGGCCATCTTCCGCTCCGGCGAGGTGGCGCAGCTCTCCGACGTGGAGATCGGCGAGCAGCTGGACAAGCTCCGGTTCGAACTGGTCCGGCACAACGGCAAGGTCGCCGCCGGCGGAGCGACCGAGAACCCGGGCCAGATCCGGGAACTCAGGCGAACCATCGCCCGCCTTCTGACCGAACAGACGCGGAGGAAGGCGGCGTGATCGCGCCCCGGAACGTGCTCCGGCACGAGTGGATCGGCCGGCACGTTCGGGTGGCGCGAGCAACAAACCCGTCGCTTGAAGGAGTCGAGGGGCTCTGCGTCGACGAGACGCGGCAGACCCTCCGGATCGCGACCGCGCACGGTGTCAAGACCGTGCCCAAGGCGGTTGCAGCCTTCCGGCTCCTGCTTCCCGACGGGACTGCGGTGGAGGTGGACGGCAGGGCACTCATCGGAGCGCCCGAACGCCGTCTCGCCGTCCGCAGATAACGAGGATACCATATGGCACGAGATATTGGATTGAACGTCGGGGCCCCCGAGACGGAGTGCACCGACGTGAACTGTCCGTTTCACGGCACCCTGCCGGTGCGCGGCCAGGTGATCACCGGCAAGGTCGTGAGCGATAAGATGACCGGCACGATTGTGGTGGGACGCGATTTCCTCCACTTCGTGCGGAAGTACAAGCGCTACGAGAAGCGCTCGAGCAAGCTCCACGCCCACAACCCCCCCTGCATATCGGCAAAGGTCGGGGACACGGTCAGGATCGCCGAGTGCAGGCCGCTCTCGAAAGCGACGAGCTTCGTCGTGGTCGAGGTGACCAAGGAATGAAGGCAAAATCGTCGACCACGCCACGGGCGCTCGCAACGGGCTCCCGCATGGCCTGCGTCGACAACACCGGCGCCCGGATGGTCCAGGTCGTCTCGGTCGACCGGTATCACGGCGTCCGCCGCCGCCAGCCGAAGCTCGGCCTCGGCGACCTCGCGACCGTCTCGGTCAAGAAGGGAACGCCCGACATGCGGCGCAAGCTCGAGAAGGCCGTCGTGATCCGGCAGAAGAAGGAGATCCGGCGGCCGAGCGGCCTTCGCGTCTCGTTCGAGGACAACGCGATGGTGCTCGTCAACGAGCGCAACGAGCCGAAGGGCACGGAGATCAAGGGCCCGGTGGCCCGCGAGGTCGCCGAGCGCTTCCCCAAGCTCGGCTCGATGGCCACCCTGATCGTCTGAGGAGCAGGACATGGTACTCTCAACAAGCATCCAGCCCAGAAAGCAGCGGAAGGCGCGCTACAACGCGCCGCTCCACCTGCGGACCAAGCTCCTCGGCGCGCCGCTCTCGCCCGACCTGCGTGCGAAGTACGCGGGCCGCCGAACGGTCCGTGTCGTGACCGGAGACACGGTCCGGGTCATGCGCGGCGACTTCGTCGGCGACGAAGGCCTCGTGGACATGGTCGACGTCAAGAACGCGAAGATCGTGGTCCACGGCGTCGCGATCACCAAGGCCGACGGCACCGAGAAACCGAGAAAGATCGACCCCTCGAACGTGATGGTTACGAAACTGAATCTGAAAGACCCGAAGCGGACCGAGCGGATCACCGGAGGGAAGGCGTAATGTCCGATCATCTCAAGCGCATGGTCGCGCCGTCCTCGTGGCGGCTCGCCCGCAAGGAAGAGACGTTCGTCACCAAGACCCGAGCGGGTCCGCACGACGCCGGCGCTCTGCCGATGGCGGTCTGGCTCCGGGACCGGATGAGCCTCGCCCGGAACATGAAGGAGGTCAAGCTGATCCTCTCCGACCGGGCGGTCCT
>JADGNL010000085.1 GCA_017883495.1 Methanomicrobiales archaeon
CGGACCGTCCGCGGTCCGTTCCACGCGGCCGCACGGAGCGTCACCTGGTAGTCGCCGGCCTGCTGGACGGTCACGGTGTACTGCGTCCACTCGGTATCGCGGATGTAGGCGAGGGTGTACCCGCCGCTGATGGCCTCGATGTCGACGTCGTCGCTCCGGTACGCGCCGCCCTGGTTCCCGGCGACCGTGTCGTGGTAGGCGACGCCCTCGCCGCCGTTATCGTAGTCCTCGGCCTCGATCGTGCCCGGCACGACGAGCGTCCGATACGGGCCGGGCGGCGGCGTGATCCTGAGCGAGGTGAGCGGGAGCAGGTCGGTGTGGCCGGAGAAGCTGAAGGTCTCGTCCGTGAACCCGTCGCCATTCGAGTCGGCGTGGGTCTGGGAGAACCCGCTGCCGTCCGGCTTGCTCCAGTAGTTGCCGCCGATGTACGGGCCGCCGATGATGTTCGTGCCGGCCCGCTTCACGACGGAGAAGGCGTTGCCGGTCGACGTCCCGACGACATCCGCGTTCACGCCGGAGTTGGAGAACCGGTTGTCGTAGATCACGTTGTCGGAGGCGTCCGCAATCCAGACCCCGCGCTGGGCCTGATCCGTGATCAGGTTCCCTGCCACGCTCACTCCGTGAACCTTATTGTAGAGCACGACCCCGGCGAAGAGGTTGTTCTCGATGGTGCATCCTTCCACCCGGCCCAGGCTCACACCCTGGTCGTAGTAGTAAATGCCGTACCCCCACCCCGAGATCTTGAGGTTCTTTACGGTCACGTCGGGGATGTTGTTCACGAAGATCCCGGCGGAAGTTTCCTGGGTTCCCGTGCCCGAGAGGCGATGCCCGCGCCCGTCGATGGTGACGCCGGGTGTCCTGACCTCGATGCAGACCGCATCGTTCCGGTTCAGGATGTCGTTGGCGAGGTAGTACGTGCCCGGGCTGGTGATCACCGTCGGACCCGTGATCACGTACGGGTTCTGCGTCGTCGTCGGCACGGTGGTCGTGGTTGTGCCTCCCGAGACGGAGCTCCTGATCGCGGCATACCACCTGTCCGCGATCTTCTGCTCGCCCGACTGGTCCGGGTGGATGTACCGCGGAGCCTGGTTGTCGTCGCGCCCGTCATAGCCGGAGTAGAGGTCGACTATCGTGATGGGGGAGTTCGAGGTCGTCTTCCCCGATCGCCAGGTATCGAGCCGGGAGTTGAACGTGATCAGGCCCGAGTTGGTGTTGCGGTAGCTGTCGCCCGTCGGCGGGAGTTTTCCGACGAAGATCTTGATCCCCGAGTTCTTCGCCCGCAGCGTGTCGACGAGCCGGCCGAGGTCGTAGAACCGGTCGTCCATGGGTCTGTTCGCCAGGACATCGTTCGTGCCGATCAGCACGAGCGCGATGTCCGGATAATATCCGGTCAGCCAGGTCGAGAGCTTGCCGCCGGTTCCGACGCCGTCGACGATGCCTTCGATCGTGTACCCTCCGTGCCCCTCGTTCGCATTGTCGAAGCTGTACCCCGGGAAGTCCGGGACGCTCCACGATCCGACGAAGTCGACGTCGTAGTTGTTGTCCTTCAGTTTATCGTAGAGCCAGTAGCGGTAGGTGGGGTGCACCTGCCCGTCGTCGGTGTCGAGCATCCCCTTGGTGAGCGAGTCGCCGATCGCGACGATCCGGGTCGCGGCGTCCGCGGAGGCCCCGGCCACGAGGACGAGCAGGACGACAGCGGCTACAGTAAGATACAATGAGTTTCCACGAGCATTCCTGCAGGCCATTCGGCGAACCTCCACAGGTACTCGTTCCGGCGAAAGAATAAGCCTGTGGTGGCCCCGCGCCGACAGGCTGATGTGGTGAAACGCCGAGAATCGCCCATGCAGAGTCGTGTTCGGGAGGCGCTCGGCCTCCGGTTCGAGCCGGTCGCGGTCCTCTTCCGGGACGAGCGGCCGGAGAAGGCGCTCGGGTTCGCCGACGGCCGGCGGGGGTGCGTGATGTGGCTCTTCGCGCAGGCCGCGCTGGGGAAGACGGTCGCGCTTTCGCGCGAGACGATCGGCTGCCCGGGCGGCGCGGTCGGGCTCGGGTTCGCGGACGGCTTTCCCGACGTGGAGCGGCACTCGTACTTCCTCTCCGTCGGCGTCGAGGGGACGGGCGCACCCGAACGGCTCGTGGCGCAGGCCCGGGCCATGCCCGAGTCGTCGATGAAGGAGCACCTGCTCCACGGCGAGCGGTACTGGAAGGACCCCGCAGCGGCAACGGCCTTCCTCGAGCTGCTCCCGAAGATCCCCGCGCCGCCGGCGTGGGTGGTGCTGATGCCGCTCTCGGCCCTGCCTCCCGGCGAGGAGGCGGCCGTCGTGGTCTTTGTCGCGAACCCGCTCCAGCTCGCGGGGCTGGTCACGCTCGCGAACTACCGCCGACCCGAGGCCGACGGGGTGATCGTCCCCCCCGGCGCGGGCTGCATGCAGTTCCACCTCTGGGCCGTGGCCGAGGGGGAGCGCGAGTTCCCGCGGGTGGTGGTGGGGCTCATCGACCCCACGGCGCGGCTCGCCGTGAAGAAGACCCTCGGCACGGACGTCCTGACCGTGGCCGTGCCCTGGCGGCGCTTTGTCGAGTTCGAGGAGGACGTGGCCGGCTCGTTCCTCGAGACTGCCGAGTGGCGGGAGCTCTCGAGCTGAAGGGAAGTCAGACGGGGCCGGCGCCCCTCTCCTTCTCCCGGTAGCCATCGAGGAGCAGGGAGGCGACGTGCCGGACGGGCCGGTCCGTGTGGCCCCGGATGTGGAACTCGCAGAAGGGGCAGGAGGTGATCACCTGCTCCGCGCCCGTCGCGGCGATCGCCTCGCCCCTGAGCGCGCCGAGCGCGGCCGCCTCCTCGGGCCTGCCCGCCTTCACCCCGCCGCCCGAGCCGCAGCAGTACGCGGGCATCTCGACGAGGTCGGCGACCTGCCGGATCAGGGCCCGGGGCTGGTCTGATATTCCCTGGCCGCGGAGCAGGTGGCAGGGGTCGTGGTACGTGACCGTCAGGGGCAGGCGGGCCGGCGGCTCGATCCCGAACTCGTCGAGCACCTCGTTGAAGTCCATCACGCGGAACGGCAGGTCCGTGTAGTCGTTCTTGAGCGTCGACC
>JADGNL010000010.1 GCA_017883495.1 Methanomicrobiales archaeon
CTGATGGTGATCGTCGACGTGGGCGAACGCCTCAGGGCCGAGGAGGCGCTGCGCGCGCAGGCGGAGAGGCTGAAACGGTCGAACGAGGACCTCGAACGCTACGCCTACGTCTCGAGCCACGACCTGCAGGAGCCGCTGCGGTCGATCGTCAGCTTCAGCCAACTCCTCGAACTGCGGTACAGGGGGCAGCTCGGCCCCGAGGGCGACGAGTATATCGAGTTCATCGTCGAGGCCGGGAACCGGATGCAGACCCTGATCCAGGACCTGCTCCAGTTCTCCCGGGTCACGACCCTCGGGAGCCGGCCGGTGAGGACCGAGAGCCGGGTAGTGCTCGATCGGGTGCTCCGCGAGCTGCAACCGGCGATCGAGGCGGCTGGGGCAACGGTCGAGAGCGGACCGATGCCGGCCGTGATGGCCGACGAGCTCCAGCTGGGCCAGGTCTTTTCCAATCTGGTCGCCAACGCCGTCAAGTTCCACCGGCCCGACGAGCCGCCGAGGATCGGGATCACGGCCGAACGCGACGGGAACCTGGTGCGCTTTGCGGTGCGGGACAACGGGATCGGGATCGAGGCGGAGTACTTCGATCGCATCTTCGTGATCTTCCAGCGGCTCCACACCAACGATAAGTACGACGGCACGGGCATCGGCCTTCCGCTCGTCAAGCGGATCGTCGAGCAGCACGGCGGCCGGATCTGGGTCCATTCGGAACCGGGGAAGGGCTCGACCTTCTTCTTCACCCTCCCGGCCGCGTGATGCGCTTCGTGAGCGGGGTCTCCAGGTGCTCCTATAGCGTCGCGGCTCTCCACGTCCCGACCCGTGTGGGGACGATCGGCCGGTAGGATGCCGGCGTGCGTGTCCCGGATGTCCGCGACGCGCACGGGAGAAAGTTGCGGCTCACTCGTCCGGCAGGTCGCTGAAATGGGCTCGAGGAATATCCCTTACCGGGCGTGGAACCCTGCCACGGGAGGCCGGATCCGACCCGAGGTGCGGCATTCCTCCAGGAGGCCGTGTTACCTCGACGCGTTGCCGGAATACAGCGACATCCCCGTACTCTGTCCGGCTGGAGCCCGGGACGGGCACCCGAACACGCCGTCGGAACAGGGTCCCCGATTTCGGAACAGACGCGCACGGAACCGTATTGCGTGCGTTGTCGAATGAAAGTTGTTATCACCGAACCATCCCGAACGCGCGTCATGCTCCTTCGGCTTCGGAGAGCGCATGATCACTGCAAAACATCAGAGGGGTTCCCGGTCTCCACCGTCGCCCCCGTCTGTTCGGTATAGATCTCGTAGCCGGTTACCGCGAGGGCGATGAGCACCGGGCCGAGAATAAATCCGACAATTCCCATGAACGGGACCCCGGCGAAGATACCGATTATCATGAACACGGGATGCACCGCGACGCGTCTTCTCATCATCACCGGGCGGTAATAGAAGTCGATCCAGCCGCTCAACAGGGGGTACCCGATGAACATAGCGATGAGTGCGCTCTTGATGTCCCCCAGGGCGACCATGTAGAGGATAAAAATGAGTAGGAACAGCTGGGCGCCGATGAGGGGGATCAGCATCGCGAACCCGATCATGGTGGCGAACAGGATGACGTGCCCGTAGCCCAGCAGGGAGAAGAACGGGACGGCGAGGAGAAACGAGAGAAAGGCCGCGGAGATCTGGATGACGATGAGGGAGTAGATCGTGTTTCCCGCAATCTCCGACATCCTCCCCACGGCGGCCGACAGTTTGGGGGAGAGGTTACGCGTCACCGAGATCCAGATCTCCTCCCCGTAATAGAGCAGCATCGAGAGCGAGAGGAAGAGGATGACGACCTGGAGGAGGAGGAGGGCCGGGTTCGCGGTGAGCGAGAGGAGGGTATCCAGCAGCATCTGGATAAGCGTCTGGGGCATATCGGCAAGTTGTGCCGCCGTGAATACGGGCAGGAAGGCGGCAAAGCCGGTATGGCTGAAGCCCTCGACCAGCGTGGCGACCAGGGTTCCGATATACTCGATATCGTCATAGATCACGATCGATGCGGCCGACACGAACAGCATGATCGCGAGGAGAAACCCGAGGGTGAGCAGCAGCGCGGAGATCGACGGCCTCACCCTGCGCGAAAGCCGCTGGTGGAGGGGCATGAGCGCAACAGCGAGGGCGATCGCCCAGACGATCACGGTCATGAGCGGCCAGAATGCGATTATTGCAACAACGAAGACTGCGCCAATGAGGAGCCAGAGTTTCTGATCTTCATTGATCGGCGAATTCCCCATGGAGGTCAATTACGAACAGGAAGAATAAGAATTCTGCGGGAATGAAGGTTGACTTCCCGGCCCGAGGCCGGAATCCGGTTGCCGCTCCGGCGGTTCTCTCGTTGCGGACCCATTATCGAGTCCCATATCGCCTCGTTCGTGGTGTTCGTTCGCCCGGCAACGCATTGCTTATAACGAGACTATAAATAGCATGCCGCGGGATCAGCCCACATGGTATCGAAGGATAGTCTCCGCGTCACGGCGAATAAGGCCGTTGACGACACCCGGGTGGCCGCTCATGAAGTGGCGGACGATATGAACGCCGCGGTGAACACACTGGTCGACGATGTGAAGATCGGCGGCCACAGGGCTCAAGCGGATGCGAAGATCAAGGCGCACCAGGCCGAGTCCGAAGCTAAGAAAGCGTAGCCTGAAGAGGACGGATGCGATGCATCCCTGATTACCTTTTTTCCGGTCGTGTCATCCCGCCGACGGCCCGTTACGGTCTGCTCCACACCCGGGTGCCGAGACGTGGACCCGGCATTGTGCCATGGATGCGCCTGCGGACGAGGCTCTGAGCGGACGGAGAAGACCCCGAGCTGCTGCATTCGTGTCGCACCCGGATGCAGCAACCGGTACAGGGCCGGCAAGCTTCGCCCGTCGATCATCTTCACGGATCATGCCGCCGGGAGGGTGAAGTGGAAAGTCGAACCCTCGCCAGGCGTCGACTCGACTCCAATCCGGCCGCCGTGCCGCTCGACGATCTTCCGTGCGACGGCCAGGCCGATCCCGGTCCCCGCATACTCTTCCCGGGTGTGCAGCCGCTGGAAGATCACGAAGATCCGGTCGAAGTACTCCGCCTCGATCCCGATGCCGTTGTCCTCCACGGCGAACCGCCAGAACTCGCCTGAACGTTCGGCCGAGATCCTGACAACGGGGGGCACGGACGGCCGGCGGTACTTCAGGGCATTGCCGACCAGGTTCGTAAAGACCTGCACGAGCTGGGCCGCATCGGCCATGACCGTCGGCAGGTCGCCGACCTCGACCGTCGCGCCCGCCTCGCGGATCGGCGTCTCCATCAGCCGGAGTGCGTCGGCCACGACCTCCGCGGCCTCCGTCGGGGCGAGCGCCCTGGCCTTCGTCTCGACCCGGGAGAGCTGGAGCAGATCCTCGATCAGCCGCTGCATCCGGTTGCCCCCGTCGATGATGAACGCGATGAACTCGTCCGCGTCCGAGTCGAGTTTTCCGCGGTACCGCCGTTCGAGGAGCTGGGTGAAGCTGATGATCGACCGGAGCGGCTCCTGCAGGTCGTGACTTGCGACGTACGCGAACCGCTGCAGTTCCTCGTTCGACCGCTGCAGGTCGTCCATGAACGACGCCGCAGTCCGTTCCGTCTCCCGGAGCTTCGTGATGTCGAGAGCGTTGAGGATGATGTTCTCGTGCGGACGTGCGAGGTCGATCGGCGAGGAGCTGAGAAGGATGTCGAGGACGGTGCCGTCCTTCGTCCGCCATTGCGTCTCGACTGCGCCAGTCCCGTCCGCCATGATCCGCGCATGCATCTCCCGCTCGACGTCCATATAGGCCCCGTCGTCGAGGGAGAGCAGGCGAGCATCCTGTCCGACCAGCTCCTCCCGGGCGTACCCGGTCATGCGGCAGAGCTGGTCGTTGGCCTGGGCGATCCCATGGTGCGAGACCATGCCGATGCCGACGGGCGCGGCCCGGAAGATTCCCTCCAGGGTCTGCTCCCGCTCCCGCAGCGCCTCCTCGACCCTGTACCGCTGAGTATCGTCGCTGACATAGCCCCGGGTTCCGACGAGGGTCCCGGTATCGTCGAAGTCGCCGATGATATTCTCGACGACGTGGAGCGTCATCCCGTCCCGGCGACGCCGGAACCGCTCGTCGTGCTCGACCCGCCGCTCCCGCTGGAGGCGATCGAGGAGCGCCTCCCGTTCGCCGCGGGAGATGTACGTCTCCACCATGTTCGACGATCGCGCCTCATCGACCGAAGCGAACCCGAACATGCGGGCGAAGGCGGGGTTGCAGTCCAGGATCCGGCCGTCCGCGGCGCTGATGAAGTCTCCGCTGATGTCCTCGTCGACGAGCCGCCGGTACTTCGCCTCGCTCTCTCGCAGGGCCCCCTCTACCCGCCGGCGCTCGGTGACGTCCTCGGTGATGACAAGGCGCGAATCCCCGAAGATCGGCACGAACGGGCACGCTCGCCACGACTGTCCCTCCGGCCCGGCGACATCGAAATCGAGAGGGAACGGCGCGTCGGCCGCCATCGCTCGCGATCCCTCCTCAGCCAGCCGGCCGGCCATCGGCGCGTCGCCCCAGACCTCGCGCCACGTCCGGCCGATCAGAGCCTCGCAGGGGAGGCCGCGCTCGGCCGCGAACCGCGCATTCGCCCAGACGAGCCGATCGTCCCGGTCCCAGACCGAGACCTGGTGCGGCAGGGCGCCGAGGACGCCGTCGAGAAGACGCTGTTGTCGCTCGAGTTCATTGCAGGTCCGGACGAGCTCGTCGCCCTGCTGCCGGAGCTCCTCCCCCTGCATTCCGATCTCCTCGGCGACGGTCGCGGCCTCGGCCTGATCCCGCACGAGACGAGAGACGTCCTGCCAGACGGCGAGCGCGCCGACGACTCGCTCCCCCTCGCGGATCGGAGAAGCCGATGCCAGTACGTGCACGGCCCGGCCGTCCGCGGCCGTGACCACGAGCGGGACGTCGACCGCCTCGACGCCGGCCAGCGCCTGTGCCGACGGCAGGTCGGCGGCCATCAGCGGGGTGCCGTCGGGGCCGCGGATATCGAAGATGCCGACCATGGTGGCGGCGGTGCGGCCGGCGAGCGGCCGGCCGGCGAGGGCTTCGGCCCGGTCGTTCGCCTCCACGATCCCACCGTCGGGGCCGTGGAGGAACGCGGGCTGAGGAATGGCGGCGAGCTGGATCGGGGGGGCGGTCATGGGAGCGGCAGAAGGAGGATAGATTGCTGTGGGAATCGTCGGTTCCTCAGGTAAAAATGGTTTGCGTGCAGCCAGTCCCGCCGTCCCGACTGTCCTCGCCCGCGCTCGCCGGCGGGGGGCGTGAGCCTATCCCTCTGCACCGCAGGCGTAGTCGCACATCCTACTGGCTGCGCGCATCGCTGCGCCGCCCGGCCTTCCACTTTCACGTGCCGGCATCGAGCCCGCAGACGGCGCCTCGACCTGCCGTTAACGTGGTTGCGGGGGGCGGATCAGGCAGCTGACATTCGTTACGTACCTTTCATCGAGTCTCCGATCAGCTCTTTCCGGGAGGTTCGTTCGCTCGTCAATCCATTGCTGATAACGAAACTATAACCCCCAGGCCGTGAGAGTAGGGCCTGTATGTCTCCGAAGGAACGTCTCCGTCTCAAGGCGAATATGACTGTCGACGACGCACTGGTGGCCGCTCATGAAGTCGCGGACTATGCGAAGGGTGCGGTGAACACACTTGTTGACGACGTAAAGATCGCAGCCTGCAAAGCCAGGGCGGATGCGAAGATCAAGACGCATCAGGCCGCATCCGAAGGAAAAATAGCGTAGTCGAAAAGGGCGGAAGCGCGGCATCCTCGAGGAACTTTTTTCCGGCCGTGATATCCCGCATGCTGTCCCCGGGGCCTGCATTACACCCATGTATCGAAACCCAGACCCGGCACTATGCAATTGATGTGTCTGCAGACGAGGCTCTGAGCGGACGGAGAATACCCCCGAGCTGCTGCATTCGTACCGCACCCGGGGCAGCACCCGGTACAGGGCCGGCGGGCTTCGCCCGTCGATCGCCATCACGGATCACGCTGCCGGGAAGGTGAAGTAGAAGGTCGAACCCTCGCCCGGCGTTGACTCGACCCGGACGCTGCCGCCGTGCCGCTCG
This sequence comes from Methanomicrobiales archaeon, assembly GCA_017883495.1. Taxonomy (GTDB): domain Archaea; phylum Halobacteriota; class Methanomicrobia; order Methanomicrobiales; family Methanospirillaceae; genus UBA288. Next base: position 6,122 of record JADGNL010000010.1, read on the forward strand.
ACGATCTTTTTGACGACAGCGAGCCCGATTCCCGTGCCGTCGTACTCGTCGTGGGTATGGAGTCGCTGGAACATCTGGAAGATCCGGTCGTGGTATTCGGGCTCGATCCCGATCCCGTTGTCCCGGACGGCAAACTCCCATCGTCTCCCGGTCCGCACGGCGGAGATCGCGATGATCGGCGTCGCCCCCTCCCGGCGGTACTTGAGCGCGTTCGCGATGAGGTTCGTGAAGACCTGCTCGAGCTGCACCGGGTCCGCCATGACCGTCGGCATCGGGCCGACCGTGACCGTCGCTCCGGTTTCGCAGATCGGGGCCTCGAGGGTGGAGAGAACGTCGGCCACCACCGCACCGGCGCCGGTCGGAACCGGGGACTGCGCCTGCGTCTCGATCCGGGAGAGCTCGAGCAGGTCGCGGATCAGCCGCTGCATCCGGTTGCCGCCCTCGACGATGAACGCGATGAACTCGTCGGCCTCGGGACCGAGCTGCCCCTTGCAGCGGCGCTCGAGGAGCTGGGAGAAGCTGACGATCGATCGCAGCGGCTCCTGCAGGTCGTGACTTGCGATGTACGCGAACCGCTGCAGCTCCTCGTTCGACCGCTTGAGGTTCTCCGCGTACATCGCCAGGGCCCGCTCGCTCTCGTGCCGCTGCGTGATGTCGAGGGCGATGAAGATGACGTCCTCCCAGGGGTCGGCCAACTCGGCGGCCGAGAAGCTGAGAAGCACGTCGAAAACCGTGCCGTCCTTCCGCCGCCACTGCGTCTCCACCGCGCCGATCCCGTTCGCGTCGATCTGGTCCCGTTTCTCCCGTCCGACGTATTCGTAGCCCTCGTCGTCGGGGTAGAGGAGGCGGGCGTCCTGCCCGATCAGCTCGTCCGGGGCGTGCCCGGTCATCCGGCAGAGCTGGTCGTTGGCCTCGGTGATCGTCCGCCCGGTCTCCATGCCGATCCCGACGGGGGCGGCCCGGAAGATCCCCCGAAGGGTCCTCTCCCGCCGCAGCAGCGACGTCTCGGCGCGGTGCCGCTGGGTGTCCTCGATGATGTAGCCCCGGATCTCGACGAGCTCACCGTCCTCGTCGAAGTCCCCGACGATATTCTCGACGACGTGAATCCTCGCCCCGTCCCGGCGCTGGCGGAACCGTTCGTCGTTCTCCAGCCGCCACTCCCGCCGGAGGCGCTCGAGGAGAACCTCCCGCTCCGCGGGGGAGATATACGTCTCCACCATATTCGACGATCGCGCCTCATCAACGGAGGCGAACCCGAACATCCGGACGAAGGCGGGGTTGCAGTCCAGGATCCGGCCGTCCGGGGCGCTGATGAAAACCCCGGTGATGTCGTCGTCGACCATGCGGCGGAACTTCGCCTCGCTCGCCCGCAGCTTGTCCTCGGCCCGCCGCCGTTCGGTCACGTCCCGGACGATCATCGTCGACCTTGCGACGCCGTTGCGGTCCCTGAAGAGCGAGGTCGAGACCTCGCCGGGGAAGACGGTCCCGTCCTTCCGCCGGAGCCGGAGCTCGCCGCGGAACCGCCCGGTCCGCGCGCGCTCCTCCATGGCCGGGCCGAGGCGGGGGTCGGACGGATCGACGACGGCGTCCCTGCCCACGCGGACCAGCTCCTCCTCGGTCATCCCGAAGATCCGGGTGGCCTCGGCATTTGCCGAGAAGATCGAGCCGTCGGGCGCCGTGAGCAGGACCGCGTCGATGCTGTTCTCGACGAGGCTCCGGTACAGCTCCTCGCTCTCCGCGAGCACCTTACCGGCCTGGTGCTGCTCGGTGATGTCCCGAAAGACGACGGCGATCCGCCCCCGGCGAACGGGGAACCCGGTGACGTGGTACCAGCGGCCGAGGGCCGGGAACGGCTCCTCGACCTCGATCGGCTCCCTCGTTTGGCTGACCTCGAGGAAGAGGTCGAACCAGGGGCGGGCCAGCGCCGGGAGGATTACGAATGCCGTCTGGCCGACGAGCAGCTCCGCCGGCAGACAGAGCTCGCGCGAGAAGGCCGGGTTGACCTCGACCAGGCGGATGTCGACGGGCTCGCCTTGGTCGTCGAACACGGTCTCGCAGACCGCGCAGGCGTCAACCATGTTCTCCATGAAGGACCGGGCGTCGGCCTCGCTCTCGGCCAGCGCCTCCTCGACCCGGACGCGTTCGGTGACGTCCCGCCAGATCGAGAAGGCCCCCGTGATGCGGCCGTCCCCGACGATCGGCGACGCAGAGACCTGCACGGCGCGGATCGTGCCGTCGGCGGCGGTGATCTCGAACGCGGCCGCCGGCACCTCCACCCCGGCGAGTGCCGGGCCCTCGGGGAGGTCGGCCGGCGCGATCGGCCGGCCGTCGGCCGTTCGCGCGGAGAGGCGGCGGAGCAGCTCCGCGGCGGAGGTCCCGGCGAGGGGACCGCCGGCGAGCCGCTCCGCAGCCGGCGTCGCGGCCGTGACGACTCCATCGGGCCCGTACAGGAACGCCGCGTCGCGCATCGCGGCGAGAGGGACGGTTGGGGTATCGGGCGCGGGCAACATGAAGATCGACGGGAGTTCTATACAACCCTCTCGATGTCGGCCGGTAAAATGTTTGGTATCCCGTCATATCCCCGCCGGGCCCCGTGGGGCGGGTGCTCTACGGGGCGTGCAGATCCACGGGGTCGAATCACGGCTGCCAGTCGGGCGGAGCGGGCAGGCCGCAGAAAGACGGCGATGAAAAATGAGGGCGCCAGCCCTCTCAGAGGTTATTGAAGAGCCAGATAACGTCGGCGAAGTCGATCCTCGTGTTGCCGTTGCAATCGAACGCGGCCATCGGCTCGTTCGATGCAATCCATGTCATGCTGTTGAAGAAGAGGACGACATCCGCGAAGTCCCTTCTCCCGTTGCCGTTCATGTCATCGTACAGCCCGTCGACGTTCGTGTCAGTCGGGAGGGCCGTTTCGGGCGACACTGCTTTCACGACGGACACGATCGGGGCGAACCGCTGGATCCGGATGTTGCCGGTGTCGGCCGCGTAGACGTAGCCGTCCGCGTCGACGGCGATCCCCTGCGGAGTGTCGAACTCTCCGTTGCCGGAGCCGCCGGTTCCCCACACCGTGATGAAACTACCGTTGGGGTCGAACTTCTGGATACGCTGGTTCCCCGTGTCGGCCACGTAGACGTTGCCGGCGCTATCGACGGCGATCCCGGCCGGGCTCCGGAACTCCCCCGGGCCGGTCCCGTTCGAGCCCCACTTCGCGACGAGCGTCCCGTCCGGGAGAAACTTCTGGACGCGGTCGTTGCCTGTGTCCGCGACGAAGACGGTCCTGGCGCTGTCCACCGCTATCCCCTCGGGGTGCGCGAATCGTCCGTCCCCATCCCCGGCGCCTCCCCACGTCGCGACGAACGATCCGTCCGGCATGAACCGCTGGATGCGGTCGTCGATCACGAGCATGGACCCGCGGCATGCGCCGATGGCCCGCGGCGTCGAGAACTGGCTCTGGCCGGTGCCGGGCGTCCCCCAGCCGTTGAGGAAGGTGCCGTTCCCCGCGAACCGCTGGACGCGGTCGTTGCCGGTGTCCGCGACGAATACGGTGCCGTCCGAGCGGACCGCGATCCCCATGGGGTCCGTGAACTGGCCCGTCCCGTTGCCCGGACCGCCCCACTTCGAGACGAAGGTACCGTCGCGGGTGAACGCCTGGACACGCGGATTGCCGGACTCGAGGACGTAGACGTTGCCGGTCCCGTAGACCGTGACATCGACGGGCGTGGAGAACTCTCCGTCCCCGGTGCCGACCTGCCCCCAGGAGCTGGCGAAGCGGTAGCCTCCCTCAGCGGCCGCGGCCGGAACGGCGCACCCGGCCAGGACCGCGACGACCAGCATCCCCATGACAATCCAGCTATTTTTATTCTTCTTCATGCGGGGGAATACATCCGAGGTATGCTTTAACATTTCGGTCTCTTCGGGGGATCCCGCCAGCTCTGTTTTCACGTTCCCCTTTATACCTCCCGGGCGTCAATCATGGGACAACCATGAAGGTCGCTGCGTTCAACGGGTCCCCGAAGCCGGACGGCAACACCGCGCGCATGCTTCGGTACGCGCTCGCCGAGCTGGAGGCCGCCGGCATCGAGACCGAGCTCGTCCAGGTCGGGGGCCTGCCGCTCCGGGGCTGCCTCGCCTGCATGAAGTGCTTCGAGCGGCAGGACCGCCGCTGTGTCAACGACACGGACGCCATGAACAACTTCATCGAGACGATGATCGGGGCCGACGGCATCCTGATCGGTTCGCCGACCTACTACGCCGACATCACGAGCGAGACAAAGGCCCTGATCGATAGGGCCGGGTTCGTCGCCGGCGCGAACGGCGGCCTGCTCCGCCGCAAGCTCGGCGCCGCCGTCGTGGTCAACCGCCGCGCCGGGGCGATTCACGCCTTCGACAGCATCAACCACCTCTTCCTGATCTCTCAGATGATCGTGGTCGGCTCCTCGTACTGGAACGTCGGGATCGGTCTCGGCCCCGGCGACGTCGACACGGACACTGAGGGGATCGAGACCATGCGGACCCTCGGCCGGAACATGGCCTGGGCCCTCGACCGACTCGCCGGCCCGGAGCGAAGCTGATGGACGTAGAGGAATTCGTCCGGCGGGGCCTTCGCGCCGGTGAGGACCGCGTTGGAATCGAGGCCTCGCTCGCGACCCACGTCCAGATGATCAAGGATGTCGACGAGGGCTACGCGGCCGACTTCGCCCGGGCCGCCGTGGACGAGGCGCTGCTGACCCACAATCTCCCGGGCGACTTCTTCGAGACCGCGGCCTCGGGGGTCGGGATGGGAGAGTTCGGCGTCGGCTCGCGCGGCACCGGCGACTTCTTCGCTCACCGGCAGATCGCACGGATCATCGGGAAGACGTCGGCCGATGTCGGGGTCGACCAGATGGACGACGCGGGCGTGGTCCGCGTAGGCGATCAATACGTCTGCTGCACGGTCGACGGGATGCACTCGCGCCTCTCGGACTTCCCGTTCCTCGCCGGGTTCCACGTGACCCGCGCCACGCTCCGCGACGTCTACGTGATGGGCGCGCGACCGATCCTCCTCTTCTCGGACGTCCACGTCGCCGACGACGGCGATGTCGCGAAGATCTTCGAGTACACGGCCGGGATCACGGCCGTCGGCGACTCGGTCGGCGTCCCGCTCGTCTCGGGATCGACACTCCGCATCGGCGGGGACATGGTCCTCGGCTCGCGCATGACCGGGTGCGTCGGTACGGTCGGGGTCGCGCGCCATCTGACGGCGAGGCGCGGCCTCGCCCCCGGCGACGTCCTGCTCATGACCGAGGGGGCCGGCGGCGGCACCATCGCGACGGCCGCGCTCTACTCCGGCCACGCGGACGTCGTGGACAGGACCATCAACCTCCAGTTCCTGTACGCCTGCCAGGCCCTGATCGAGAGCCCGGTCCTCGACTCGGTCCACGCCATGACCGACGTTACGAACGGCGGTCTCCGCGGCGACGCGCACGAGATGGCCGCGACCGCGGGCTGCCGGATCGTGGTCGAGGAAGAGGCCGTCCGGCCGCTGATCGACGACGTGGTCGGAGCCATGCTCGACGACCTCGGGATCGACCCGCTCGGAGTCTCCCTCGATTCGCTGTTGATCGGGGCGCCGCCGGACGCGATCCCGGCGATCGCTGAGGTCATCCGGGGAGCGGGCGTCCGCTGCGCCGAGGTCGGCCGCGTCGAAGCCGGCGAGCCCTCGGCCGTGCTCGTCACGAACGGCCGAGAGACCGACTTCACGCCGCGGTTTCGCGAGGCTGCGTACACGCCGCTCAAAAAGGTCGTCGATCGGCGGACGGGGGATGTCGCGGCCATGCAGGCGAAAGTCGAGGCCGCCGCGCTCGCCGCGATCGCGAAGAAGGAGCGGGTCAAGGCCCGCCTCGCGGCCCGGCGGGGCTGACTCTACCGACCGTCGTGGGGCTTCTTTCCGCTCGCAACGAGGTTGTAGGCCAGGTACGGCAACCGGCGCTCGACGATCGGCTCGACCTTCCGTGCAAGTCTGTACACGGGGGGGGCGAGGTTCAGGTGCGCGAAGGAGCAGCGCCTGACCCGAACGTCGGCAAAGCCGGCGCGGGCGAAGAGCTCGGTCATCTGGCGCTCCGAGTAATAGCGCTCGCCGAAGCTGCCCATGCCGACCTGCCGGACGTGGGCGAGCTCGCCGAGCGTGTGGATCGCGGGGAGTCCGGCCGTGAAGAAGTTTCGGCCGAGCGTGCAGAGGGTGAGCCGGCCGCCGGGCCTGAGCACCCGGATGGCCTCCGCGAGCATCCGGTCGGGGTCGCGGAAGTACGAGAACGCGAGCAGGCTCGAGGCTGCATCGAAGATGTCGTCCCGGAAGGGGAGGGAGTCGCCCGTCCCGACGGTCCACTCGGCCGAGGCGCACCGGTCCCGGGCCCGCTCGATCATCTTTGGCGAAAGGTCGAGCCCGACCGCCTTTCCGCCCCTTTCGCAGTACCGCTCGACGAAGAGGCCCGTGCCGCAGCCGATGTCGAGCAGGCGCCCGCCCGGCGGGAGCCAGTCCATCACCTGTTCGGAGATGTGCTCGTGGTACGAGCGGCCCTGCCCCCGGTCGTACCGTCGATCGTAGACCTCGGCCATCTCGTCGTAGTGGCGCTGCACCTTCTCCGTCACCGGCACGCCTCCGTCAGCCGCGCGAGCAGGGCGCCAACCTGAATGAACTCGGACGCCCCGCCCGCGAGCTCCGCGTCCGTCTCGGCGAGCGCGATGGCGAGGTTCGGGTCGTTCCCGCCGCGCCGGGCCGCCTTCCGCAGCTCGAGCAGGAGTTCGCGCCCGGAGAGACCGTCGTCGATCAGGAGGGACTCTGCGGTCCGCTGGGCGGCGGCCATGTCCCCCTCGCCGAGTGCGTCGAGAGCGGTCCGTGCGCCGCGCTCGGCCCCAGTCACTTCGAACGCGTCGAACGCGATGGGCGCGCCGGACGTCGCCGCGATCTCGAGCAGCATGATCGCCCGGCGAACGTCGCCGTGGGCCGCGGCCGCGATCATCCCGAGCTCCTCGTCGGGGAACACGGCAACGCCCTCGGCCGCCAGGATCCTACGGAGAATTTCGATCACGGCCTCGGCCGGGAGCGGGCGGAAGACGATCGGGAGGCAACGCGACGCGATCGCCGGCAGGATCGCCGACTGCCGCGCCGTGATGAAGATGAACCGGCAGGTCCGCGAGTATCGCTCCATAGTCCGCCGGAGCGCCTGCTGCATCTCGTTCGGCATGGCGTCCGCCTCGGAGAAGACCATCAGCTTGAACTCGGCGTCGAGCGGTCGGATCGCGGCGTACGTC
>JADGNL010000086.1 GCA_017883495.1 Methanomicrobiales archaeon
AGGACGCCCAGTTCCGATCGCTCTCGGGGTTGATCCTCCAGAAGTATCCGGACGCGAAGATCGACCAGATCGGGGCCTCGTTCGGCGCGACGCTCCAGGAGCAGGCCATCATCGCGATGGTCTTCTCCTTCATCCTGATGGCGATCGTGGTCTTCGTGGTCTTCCGGATCTTCGTGCCCTCGGTCGCCGTGATCCTCTCGGCCTTCTCGGATATCGCGATCGCGGCCGCGCTGATGAACGTCTTCGGCATCCCGCTCTCGCTCGCGACGACGGCGGCACTGCTGATGCTCATCGGGTTCTCGGTCGACTCGGATATTCTGCTCACGAACCGCGTGCTCAAACGGCAGGGCAACCTCGCGGACAAGATGGCCGGCGCGTTCACGACCGGGTTCATCATGACCTCGACCGCGATAGCGGCCGTGATCGCGATGTGGGTCGTCTCGCTCGTGGGCCAGGTGGAGATCATCTTCCAGATCTCGACCGTGATGCTCTTCGGGCTCGTAGCCGACATCTTCAACACCTGGGTCCTGAACGCCGGTATCCTGCGCTGGTACCTCGAAGGGAGGGAAGGACGATGAAGCAGGAGAAGAAGGACAAGCGAACCGCGAAGCGCACGACCGACGGTCCCGCCCCCGCGCGCGCCGGGCCGGTCGTCACGGCCGCGCCGGGCGGCACGGGGAAGATCAACTGGCGCGCGCTTCTTACGGACTGGCGGGTCGCGCTCGTGCTCGTGCTTGTGGTTCTCTCGGTGATCGCGATCTACCCGCACCTCGAGAACGGGAAGATCGAGACCAACATCCAGTACGGCCTCGACCTCAACCAGGGCGCATGGATCCAGCTCGACCTTCAGGCCGAGGTGGTCACGTTCCAGACGACGGAGAAGGTGACCGACTTCGTCAGCAACCTCTCGACGAACCTCGATACGGACGTCGAGTTGGTGAGCGCGAACCAGATCGAGATCCGAAAGGCCCTGACCGACGACCAGGTCCGCGCCGCGGTCCAGCAGGCGGGCGGCACGGTCGTCTCGATCCAGCAGGGCGTCTCCGCGACGACCGCGGAGGACATCAAGCGGATCCTCGAGAATAAGATCAACAGCCTCGGCACACGCGACGCGAAGGTCAACACCCTCTCGGGCCTGACGGGGATCACGCGGTACATCAGGATCGAACTGGCCGGCGTCGACATGAATACGGCCCAGGAGATCGTGGGCAAGCAGGGCAAGTTCGAGATCCGGATCGTGACAACCGGCAACGCCTCCGAGCACGTCCTCTTCGGCGACCAGATCACCTCGGTCGGCATGCCCGCCCAGGAGCCACCGGGCTCGAACAACTGGGGCGTCGGGTTCACGCTCTCCGATGCCGGCGCGACCGCGTTCCGCGAGTCCGCGATCCAGTTCGGGGCCGCGAGCGACCCGGAGAACCACCACCTGGTGATGATCCTCGATAACGCGACGGTCTACGACGCGCCGCTCTCGAGCGACCTGGCCGCGAAGCTCCGCTCGGGCGAGAACGTCCGCCAGCTCTTCGCCTCGACCGGCGCGGGCGACGCGGGCAAAGAGGCCTCGACGGCCCTCGAGATCCACCTGCGCGCGGGTGCGCTGCCGGTCGACGTGAAGGTCGCGGGCTCGGGCTCGGTCTCGGCCGTCCTCGGCGACCACTTCAAGCTGATGAGCCTGCTCGCGGCGGTCTTCGCGGTGATCACGGTCGGGTTCGTGATCTTCTTCCGGTACCGCGAGCCCGCGATCGTGCTGCCGATGATGCTGACGAACCTGGCCGAGCTGGTGATCCTCCTCGGCATCGCCCGGTTCATCATCCAGCTCGACCTCGCGACGATCGCGGGGTTGATCGCCGTGCTCGGCACGAGTATCGACCAGCTCGTGATCATCACGGACGAGATCCTGCACGAGGGGCGGGTACCGTCGCCGAACCTGTACCTCAAGCGGCTCGCGCGGGCCCTGACGATCATCGTCGCGTCGGCCGCGACCGTGGTCGCCGCGATGGTCCCGCTCATGCTGCTGGACCTCTCGACGCTCCGGGGCTTCGCGATCATCACGATCCTCGGCGTGGTGATCGGTGTGGTGATCACCCGGCCCGCGTACGGCCGCATGATCATGGCCGTCCTCTCGCGCTAGGCGCGGGCAGACGGAACCCCTTTTCTGGCCGGCGTTCTCGTTCGCGAACCGCCGGCCCTGCGAACCGACGACATTCGGCGAGGCCGGTGATCCGCGGGGATCCGGGACATGAACAACAATCGAAATGTTGACCATATGTTGACTGCCCTGTTGATCATATAGAAAACGGCCGTACGCCTGAGAAAGCGCAATCGAAGGCATATCCTCCGGTATCACCGGGGGATGCGTCAACAGTTCGGATCGCACAGAGCACTGCTGCGGCACGGATCGGCCGGAGCCGCTGCTCTCTGTTTCCGGTACTGTTGATCATAACGAGATCGATCTCGAAAGATAGGACGGCGATCCGGAACTGGGCCCAAATGCGCAGTCGTAGATATGGTCAACAGGGCAGTCAACGCCGCGGTCAACATACAGTCAACACGTCGATTGTTGTACATACCCCGACCCGCGCGATCTCGCCAGGATCGCCTCCGAGCCGGACGCACCACTCATCCGGCTTGAGGCATGGGCGAGGCGGCCGGGCGCAGAACCGACGGCCGCTGCCGGATCTCTGCCGCCGCGCCGAACCCCGGGTGACCGGTGGAGTCAGAGAGAACCGAGCGTGATCTCGCCGTTGGAGGTCTCGACCCGGAGGGTATTGCCGCCGGCGCCGAGCGTGCCGGTCAGCTCGTTCGACCCCGTGGTCGTGGCATTCAGGGCGAGGCCCGAGACGGTCACCCGGCCGTTCGAGGTGCGGGCGTCGATCGTGGCGTTCAGCGAGGGATCGAGGAGGAGTCGGACGGCCCCGTTCGACGTGGTCACCAGGGCGTCGGTGTCGAGCGAACGGACCTCCGCATCGATCCTGCCGTTCGAGCTCGCGAGCCGTTCGATCCCCTGGGTTCCCGTGAGTCGGATGGCCCCGTTAGAGGTCTCGGCGTCGATCGTACCGTTGCAATCGTCGACCTCGATCGCCCCGTTCGCGGTCGTGACCGCGATCCGCGGGAGCGGACGGGGGACGCGGACCTCGTAGTCGGCATGCGGCCCCTCGAGGCCGATCCCGCCGGCCGACAGCGTCAGGACCGTCATCTGGCTCCCGACGACCTCGACCGAGACGTTCGCAACCCGACGGCCATTCAGAGCCCGGACCTGGACCTCGTTCCGGTCCCATCCGGTCACGGTCACGTACCCGTTCGGGTTTTCGAGCAGAAAGGTCACCAGCCCATCCGCAGGGTAGACCGCGTCGGAGACCACGGGGACGGTCGGCGAGAGCGAGGCGCACCCGGCCGAGAGGGCGAGCACGAACGCGGCCAGGAGGACCGCGGAGAGCCTGTGCATGCACTCCGGATGGCGCTCGGGGCGAAAAACCTGCCGATGAAACGGGGGTCAGATCTCGATCAGCTCGTAGTCGGCCGTCCCGAGGCCGATCTCCTCGGCGTACCGGAGCTGCCGGCAGCCGTCGGTCAGGCAGCGGAGCCCCTTGAACTTGTCCTCGCCGGGCGCGAGGTTCGTCTCGAGCAGGGAACCCGGAAGACCCATCTGCCGGTTGACCAGGTCGAACGAGGCCGCATCGATCGCGACGGGGTCCGTGGAGGCGACGATCCCGATGTCCGGGACGATCGGCGCGTCCGACCAGGGGACGCAGTCGCAGTCGGGGGTGATGTTGATCAGGAAATTCATGAACCCGGCCTTCCCCTCCTTGCCCCTGATCGCGCCGAGGGCGTACTCGGCCATGCGCTCGAGGAACGGCCCTGCCTCGGCCTCCCAGTCGATGTCCACGCCGTGGGTGTGGCAGACGTTCATGCAGTCGAAGCAGCCGATACAGTGCTCCTTGTCAATTTGCGCCTTGCCGTTCTCGCCGCGGGAGAGCGCGCCCGTCGGGCAGACGGGGATGCACTTCCCGCAGCCCTCGCAGTTCTCCTCCCGGACCATGGTCCTGACCGCGTGCTGCTGCTGCTTGCCGGCCTGCGTGGCGCAGCCCATGGCGATGTTCTTGATCGCGCCCCCGAAGCCGGCGACGTCGTGGCCGTTGAAGTGGGAGAGCGCGATCATCGCGTTCGCGTCCACGATCCCGGCCGCGATATTGACGGCCTTGAAATGCTTCCTGTCGATCACCACGTTCGAGCCGCGCCGGCCCGCGAGGCCGTCGGCGATGTGGATCGGGCAGTTCACGGTCGCGAACGAGAAGCCGTGTTCGTACGCGACGGTCATGTGATCGACCGCGTTGGCCCGGCTCCCCTTGTAGAGCGTGCGCGTATCCGTCAGGAACGGCAGGCCTCCGAGAGCCTGGATTCGGTCCGCTACCTGCCGTGCGAAGACGGGGTTGATGTAGGCATCGCCGCCCCGCTCGCCGAAGTGGATCTTGATCGCGACGAGATCGTGGGGCTCGATGCGGTCCGCAAGGCCCGCAG